>AWGX01000056.1 GCA_000495415.1 Smithella sp. ME-1
CAGAGGGGGACAGTGAAGAGTGAAGAAAAAAGAGGTTTGGAAGGTTAGAAGATTAGAGGTTTAGGTTTTTTGATTATACTTTTCCCTTATGGATTTTCAGTAGATTATTTGCTATATTACGGGCAAATGAATGTCCCAAAGGTTTTTCCATGATGGTCGCTTTGTTTATGGATTGTAGGGAAGACAAGCTTTTAAATTGGTTAAAAACAACATAGGAGTGGGAGATCATGATGTATCCGCAAATCGAAGTTCCCATGGACAAGATAAAAGACTTTTGTCGCAAATGGAAGATCAAAGAGTTCTCCCTTTTCGGCTCCGTGCTGCGGGAAGACTTCCGTCCTGACAGCGATATTGACGTACTTGTAAGCTTTGATGTGACAGTGCGTTGGAGTCTCTACGATGTCGTGGATATGAAGGATGAACTCAAAGCCATTTTCATGCGCGATGTTGATATTGTGGAGATGGGAGCTGTACGCAACCCTTTCCGCCGCCGTTCAATCATGACGAACAGAGAGGTTCTCTATGCAGCCTGAAGAGCGCGATGCCGCTTACTTGTGGGACATGCTGGATGCTGCGATAGCTGTTAGGGAATTTGTTTCAGCCCGAACGTACTGTGATTATCAGAATGACCGTATGTTGCGCGGCGCTGTTGAACGTCATATCGAGATCATTGGGGAAGCCGCAAATCACGTTTCAGATGATTTTAAGAAGGTGCATCCCGAAATCCCATGGCGAAGTATTATTGGTCAGCGACATGTTCTAATACACGAATATGGAGAGATCAAGCATGAGCGGATATGGGTTGTGGCCTCAGAGCGTATTCCTGAACTGATAATCCTGTTGGAGCACGTACTGCCCAAAATACCTACGGAGACCGAAATCTGAAGAAATTTCAGTTTGGTAATTTCGGGGATGGATGGCGCACCTATTATGGAATCAGGAGAGACCAAGATTAATTACAAATCGTGAAGAGGGAAGGGTGACTGGTGAAGGCTTTCGCCGGGGAAGGGTGAAGATAGAAGTTTAGATGATTAGATGTTTGGAAGATTAGCAAAAGACTGTGAATAGCAAAGAACAGAAGTTTGGACGCTTTAGATGTTTGGATGCTTAGAGGATTAGGAAAAGAAAAGATTGTTCAA
>AWGX01000057.1 GCA_000495415.1 Smithella sp. ME-1
GATATCGAGGCGGCAAGGAGGAGGAGGCGAGGCGTATCACAAATACGTTGAAGAAGCCGACGACGATGCTGACAAAGATAGCGCGTTGATTTAGAATTGGAATAATGGTTCTTTGAGGTTTATGGATTAAATGCGCGGGCGGAGAAAGGCACGGGAAATTGCCTTACAGGTTCTTTACGGTCTTAATTTTGTGAATGTTGATGTGCAGGAAGCTTTAGATCTTTTCTGGGGTAACTTTGTTGCTCCAAAAACGGCTAAAGAATTTGCGGCATTTCTGGTTCAGGGTATATGCGAACACAAGGAAGAACTGGATAATCTTATTGCCGGTTGTTCGGATAACTGGTCTCTGGGGCGCATGTCCAGAGTGGATATAAATATTTTACGTTTGGCAGTTTTTGAGTTTCTCTACTGTGAGGATATTCCACCGAAGGTTACTTTGAATGAAGCTGTCGATTTGGGAAAGACTTTCGGTTCGGAAAATTCCGGTTCTTTTATCAATGGGATATTGGATGCTCTTAACCTGCAATTGAATAGTAAAAATGCAACTAAACATCTCGACAGAAAATCCTGACCTTCCAAAACATGATTGCCTTGTATTGGGCCTTTTTGCGGATGAAAAACCACCTCGCGGAACAAGCGGTTTTATTGATTGGCGCCTCAACGGCATGATCTCCAGGGAAATAAAACAGGGACGGATTAGAGGAGCATTTGAGGAAAAAACGATTATTCCCTTTCCCAAGCGAATTGGCGCCGAAATTCTCCTTCTGTTTGGTTTAGGAAATACCGCCGATATTAATTACGACAAAATTTATAATGTCGCTTACCAAATTACAGAAACTGTTTATGGAATGTCCAGGCATAGCTTTGCTTTTGAACTTTGCGGAGAAAATCGGACAGGTCTTGTTACGGCTAATATTGTGGAAGCAATGGTTACAGGAGTTTTTGATTTTATCTCAGCGGATATAGAAAAAATCTCCGGGATGAATTGTTGTATAGTTACATCTCCCACCCGTCTTCAGGAAGTGTCATTAGGAATTCAACAATTCAAAACAAATGTTAATGATAAAGGTGCTGTGGATATTAGTGCGTTAGAAAATAGTTTCGCCTGATACCAATTCGCTTGTAATTACCTCTTTGCAGTCGGTAATTACCGGTAAGGTAACATCTATTTTATTATGCGCTCCCCTTCGGGATGCGCTTCCGGTCTTCGGCTA
>AWGX01000058.1 GCA_000495415.1 Smithella sp. ME-1
CTTGCCGCCTCGTTATCCTTTGAATGTGACGTGGTATAATTGAAAATGGCACTAAAGTCACTTTATTGACAATCGTGATTTAAATACATATATTACTGCCGGATTGGAGAAAACTTTTTTGGTGATTTATGCCGCTTTATTTTAATGCACTGCAAGTGCCTATGGCAAAAAAAGCTTTCAACGATGCTGAAAAACTGGTAGCAAACCAGTTCAGGTTAACTGAGCAAGATTTTAAAAAAACAAAATATGAAGTAAAAACACTTGCTTATTTAAACGAGCAGGAAATAAAAGAGGGAACATTCGCGCATCTTTGCAAATATAGTTATGAAAAAAAGGCTATCTATGACGATAGCCGCAAAGACGGGTTCGATTTTTACAGAGTATGTTTGCAGGATAACAATATTCTGGACGCAGTGAAAAGGGCTAATCCATTTATCAAACTGAGTCCTTTAATGCTTTATATAGCCGTGCACGAACTGATTCATGTTTTGCGTTTCGGCAATGGTGAAATTGATTTTTACGCTGATAACGAAGAGAAGGAAGAAGAGGAAGTTGTTGTACATAATCTAACGAGAGCGGCTCTTCAACCTGTGAAAGGTAATGATTTGGAAATAGTATTGGATTGCTTCAGCAGTAATTTTAAAAACTTTGATATATTTAATTGAGGAAAGGATGTTTTTTATGCCTATCTACGAATATAAATGCAATAAATGCGGCAAACAATTTGAAGCTTTTCAGGGGATTTCTGATCCGGAATTAAAAAGCTGCAAATTCTGCAAAGGAAAAGTGCAAAAATTAATGTCACTATCTTCTTTCAGTCTAAAAGGAACAGGTTGGTACGCGACAGATTATAAGGGCAAGAAACCGTCCGCAACAGCCAAGAAAGAAAAAAAGGAAACCACTGAAAGCCCCGCAGCAACAGAAACACCTAAGGCTGAAACTGCAAAAACCAGCTCAGAGGAATAGCAACGCTCGCTAAGTAACGTATACACAAATATTAAATCCCGATAAAAGACTTTTATCGGGATTTAATATTTTGATTAGAATAAAATTTTGGGGTAGCAGTAAATACTGTCTTTTCATATCTAAGAGAATCAGGCTTTCGATGCAGGTTCGTATTCCACTCTATCCCGACCATTGGCCTTGGCTCTGTACAGCGCTGTATCAGCTCTGTCTATAGTTTCCTGAACTTGTTCATGAGGCTTATATTCCGTTACACCGACAGAAATAGTTATTCTGAAATCAGCGGGCAGAATGTCAAACTCAATACTTTTAATTATCTCCCGAATTCTTTCAGCACATTCTATGGCTTCACGTTTTTCCGAATGAGTCAGTATAAGAATAAACTCTTCGCCGCCATATCGCGCGATATGATCAATATTCCGAAGATTCATCTGGGCTTCCTGAGCCACTGTTTTTAGAACAACATCCCCGGCTGAATGGCCAAAACTGTCATTTACCCTTTTGAAGTGATCCAAATCGAATATACAGATGGAAAAATAATTAATTCCTCTGTCTACAAGAGCTTTTTCATGTTCCAGAATTTTGTACATCTGGCGCCGGTTAAATACCTGGGTTAGTTCATCTATAATTGCAATTTTTTCGATGGTGGAAAGGGCGTGGGCTATCTTATTCCTTAGTCTGGTAATATAACCGCCAACCAATGAAAACCAGGGAAGAACCACTGCCAGAATTACGATGTTTAACAAATCGTTCTTGTTGGTTAATTCCGGATTAATCTTATAGAGTAGAAATACAACCAGAGAGTAATTGACAACGGCAAAAGCAGATAGAAAAAGAAATTGCCACACATTCAATCTGAAAAGCCCAAAGACAAAAACAACCAGATAGGTAAGCAATACAACGCTTCTCATGGAACCAGCATAAAACACAATCACCATTACCCAGAATGTTGCAATAATCATCTGCAGGAGGGTCAAACTGGGATCTTTAAATCTTTTATTAAATCCGCTTCTGATTATCGTGTATATAATTAAATTGCAGAAAAGAATGCCGAAGAAACTACGAACAAGAACATTTGAGGTCAACCTGCTTATTTCTCCCTGTGTATAAATAAAAACACAGATGGCCAACACCATCAGGTAAGACCCAAATGCCATTAAAAACCGTTTAAGCCTTAAGGTTTGATTAATATCGTCTTTAGGGAAAAAACTAAAAATAGTCGACCCCCTGTTTTTATAATTACATGCTTTTTTACCCTATAATCCCTATACTTAGGGTTGTCAATAATTCAATTAAAACAATTTATAAATCTAAGCAGGAGAAATTATTTCATGTTGTCGCGGCAAAATAAGATTGAAGTTCGCCGCATAATTCTTCCGGAACGGTCGGGCAAATTATTTCATTGTGTAACTTTTCAAAATAATTCAAATCGCTGGTTCCCAACGGATTAACCACAAATCGCGGCACAATTTTTCCCTGCACGCAAAAATTACGGTTGTTTGTCATCGTGGCATAGAATGCCATGTTGAAACTTATAAAATCATTTGCGTGCAAATAGCTGAATACCCTGGATAAGCCTGTCAGAAGTTCGTTGAAGTTAGCTTCCGTTAAATCAAAAAATGATGTTTTTTCCTTAAATATAAAATCAATTTCTCCAGCCATGCCTTTTGGCGCAAAACTTGCCAACCAACTGATTGTACCTGTACTGGCAATAAATCTCTCTTTAGCATTTTTCTCCAAATCAACTAAATTACGCCATAAATTTTCTCCGTTGGTAGCCGCAGCGTAATTTTGGGCGCTGGACAAAAGCCGTTGCATAAAATTAGTGGGTTTATTCCCGGCAATTGTCTGTAAATGAGGATGAATCAATCCGCCACCGGCAGGCGGCATATAGTTCCAGTTAATTGAACAATATTTAAAACCCAAATTCAATTCAGCGGCACGATGAAAATAATCACGGCAGACAGCAAAACCATCACGCATTGTATCCGCTGTCAACTTATCCATTCCGAGGAAATGTTGTGAAGATAAAATCGCTACATTGTTACTTTGATCATAAGGAAAAGCGTTAGGAAACAGACAAGCTTCTCCCCGCCGGAATTTCCCTTCTTTGATAATATTAGGCATAAAATTAGGAGTTGTCTTTTCAAAAAGACCCGGACAAAAAGGACATAAAGATTCCGGTGATTTTTCCAAATAAAAATCCAAATCGGGTTTTTTAATTGGACGTACCCGGTAAGGTAAAATACGCGTCGATACACCGGTGATTTCATCATAACGTACTTCAATGGGAAGCTTCTTTTCCTGAAAACCGTTAAAATGATCAAGGTAACAACCTGTTGTTATTTCCCGCTTAAATCCGATATCTTTCATAATATTTCCTTTCCTGTATTTTTAATATGATATTCTCATCTGACAGTATCATATTTTTGGTCCCTTTTTAGACTCTGAAAAAGAAACCGGTCAACATTTTGTTGAGATAAATCGCTACTTAATTTTTCATTTAATACTTCCAGAGAAATTTCCATTCGTGCGGCGCTTCGATGTCCGCCTCCTTTGCCGATTAAACCAAAAGCTCTTTGCGCAATTGCACCGCAATCATGTCTATAACCGTCGCCGCGAAAAATAATGATGAATTTGTCATCGACGATTCCGGCTACAACAACGTAGTATGTGCCGATCAGGCGCAAATAAAAATCAGCTATCTGAACGCAAACGTCAGCACTTTCCACATTTCCCAGAAAACAAACCCGTTGATCGCGAAAACGATGCATATGGTGATAAGCATGATTATAATATTTTAAAAAACTTTCCGGTGTCTGATTAAGCTCAATGCGACGGATGAACCGCAGGTTGGCGTATTTTGTGTGATAGGTGTAAGCGCTGATATCCTCAAAAACAGTATCACGATCAAAATTATTAGTGTCCGTCTTGATGCCATAAAGCAGAGCTGTATGTAAATTACGCGGAATTTTCACACGGGCACAAAGTAAATATTCAGTTAAGACGCTGGATAAGGCGCCATACTCAGGCCGGATATCTTCCACCTGCGCCTGCCACTGGCCTTCACGCGGATGATGATCAAAAACAATATGCGGTTTTATGAAGTTTAACTTATCGCTAAGGAAAGAAGGTTGAGCGTCCAAAAATGCAATCAAACGGTAAGAATTTAAATCAACTTTATCAAGCAAGTGAATATGTAAACGCATGGACGAAACAAATTCAATATTCTGCCGCCTGATTAATGGCTCTGTAGAAACGAAAACACTTCTAGCCAGACCTGTGGTCTGCTGAAGTATTTCACGTAACGCCATAGCCGAGGCGATGGCATCGGGATCAGGACTGCCGTACATTAGCAAAACCAACGAATCGTCAGGCTGAAACATCTCCATAAGCTTTTGGAAATTAAATTCTGTTTCTTTTTTGATCGAAATGGACTTTATTTTCATGGTTTAGTCAGAAGGAATTTCCGGTTGAGCCTCCTTAATAAACAAATATTTTGCCGGGATGATCTTTAACAACTTCACCGACAATAGCGGCATCACCGATTCCGGAACGACACATTTTTTTCACAAGATTTTGCGCTTCATCGCCGGGAAGACTGAAAAACAATCCTCCCGCAGTCTGTGGATCAAAAAGAACATCAAAAATCCACTCCGGGCAGGTCTTTTCTTTTTCGACTTGACTGATGCGAAAATTTTTATTGCGGTAAAGGCCGCCGGGAACAAAACCTGTTTCCATTAATTCACGTACACCGCGAAAAACCGGTATGGCCGAAGAATTGATACGCAGGCCGACATGGTCGCCCTCAATCATCTCACAGGCATGTCCAAAAAAACCGAAGCCGGTGATGTCCGTACAGGAGTGAATGCCACCTGCAGCAATCATCAATTCCGATGCTTTCTTATTTAGCATGGTCATGGAATTAATCACCTGTTTTATTTGTTCGTCAGATGCTTCCCCGGCTTTAATAGCAGTACTGATAATTCCCGTTCCCAGGGGCTTTGTTAAAATTAATTTATCGCCAATATTCGCGCCGCGATTAAACAATACCTTATCAGGATGAACGACTCCTGTTACGGAAAGGCCATATTTGATTTCGTTATCTTCAACGCTATGTCCGCCTATAAGCAAAACTCCGGCTTCGCGCATTTTATCCAATCCCCCGCGCAGTACTTCTTTGAGCACCGATTTATCCATTGTTTTGACCGGAAAACATACAATATTCAGAGCAGTGAGCGGTTTGGCACCCATGGCATAAATATCATTGAGCGCATTAACTGCGGCAATCTGACCAAACGTAAACGGATCATCAACCGTAGGTGTAAAAAAATCGACAGTTTGAACAAGAGCCAAATCACCGGAAATTTTATACACTCCCGCGTCTTCCGCGTGTTCAAATCCGCTTAGCAAATTCGGATCTTGAATGAGCGGCAAATCGCGCATGATTTCGGATAAGTCCGCCGGACCTATCTTACAGGCTCAACCCGCGCTCTGAACCGTCTGAGTTAAGCGAACAATCTTTTTTTCTTTCATTATTTCCTCTTTATAAAAACTACCTTTAGAAGTTAGGAAGTTAATTGTGCAAAGTATAAGAATAACGGGTTATCATGTCAATGAAGAATATATATTTAGAGGTATGCCAGCCAGGTTAAATTTTCCGTGTCTGAAACTTGGGACTCACTAAAGCTTGATGCCCATTAAAAAGGCCCCATAACCTTGGAGCGGTTATAGGGCCTTAATTATATTCAGAACGATGATTATAACTATTTTTTCTTCAGCACTTCAATGACAGCTTGAACTCTGCGGTTCTTGTTTCTTCCTTCAGCAGTATCATTGCCGGCAATCGGCTTAGTCGATCCATAACCAATAGCAGTAACACTGGATGCATCGATCCCGAATTTGTCGATCAGGTACTGCCTGACACTGTCAGCACGAGCCTGAGAAAGTTTCATGTTATTATCCGGATTATTGAATTTATCGACGTTGTCGGTATGGCCTTCGATTATAGCTTTAGCACCCGGATTAGCTTTCATGAAATCGGCTACCTTTTTGATGTCTTTATCATATTTATTCTTAATATCGGACTTGGCGGTATCGAATTTCACATTAAGCGGTATGGAGACCTTCTCAGTTACCGGTTTTTCCTCTTTGGGAGCAGCTACTTCTACCGTAGCGACGGGTACTTCAGCCTGAGGAGCAGTGACCTCCGCAGGAGCTGCCGTTGTTTCATCCGTGGGAGGAGCTACTTCTTCCGTAACAGGCGCTTCAGCCCTTGGTGGAGGAACATAACCATCTTCCCACCACTGTTTAGCGGCAGCAGTAGTTCCTGTATTTGTTTCCGCCTGTACTGCAGTAACATAAAAAATCACCATTAAGACACTTGCTAAAACGAAACATTTTTTCATAATCTTCTCCTTTTACTGATGATTTTAATATAAATAGATTTTTCAGAAAAACAATTTCTATTACTCAAAATATGAAAATTATATCGGATTACATAAATACCTATACTAAAATAGATTTTTTCTGTCAATTTATATATTGGTCATGCCTGGCAGAGATACACAATACCTCTTATATAATTGATTTTATTTCATCGAAACAAAATCAATTATATCGTTTGAGTTCAAAAAGTTTTTTATAATGGGTTGAAGCAATATGATAAAAACGATCCTGTGGAACGTAAATATAGGGCACATCATCTTTTCTCCGGTAAAGAAAATGAGACAGAATCATTCTATTGACTGCCTGATGTCCGACAATCATAATATTCTCCATTTGCTGGTTCAGAAAAAACGATTTTTTGATTCCCTGTGTTATCCGGCTTTTCATTGTTTCATAACTTTCACCTTCCGGATAGACATAATGATACTTATCTGCTCCTCGCTTTTTGAATACCTGCGGAAGCTTTCGCTCAATTTCCTCATAAGTCATTCTTTCGCAGATTCCCGCGTTGATTTCATCAAACTCCTTGAGAGAAATAACCTTACAATTATCCTGCATTGCGCTAATGGCTTTGGCCGTATCGATGGTTCTGATTTTCGCGCTGGTAAATATATAAGAAATTTTCTTTTTTATAAAAAATGTTCCGAGGGCAGCCGCTTGTTTTTTGCCCTTTTCTGTTAATTTCGAATCGCCACCTATGCGATTCTCAATGTTATACTCTGTTTCGGTGTGACGAATAAGAATAAGATTCCTCACTTCATCAGTTACCAGATAGTCGCGCAGACGCTCATAAAAAGGAATTACGTCGCTGTGCTTTTCTTCTATAATCATGTTTTGCAGAGAATCTACACGAAGATAATTTCGTTCCACCTTCAATGGCACATAAATCATCTTATAATAGTCAATTCTTTTTAGAAATTCTTTTGTCGCCTTATCTTTCAGATGAGAGAATTCGGGAAGTTTGATTTTTTCCTGGATGCTCAAATTCAGAATATCTTCCTCATTGTTAATACATTCGATGAAAAGAATCGGATGATCATCCAACTGTTTTTCAATTGTTGCACGTCGCTTTCTTCTGGCGTTGTTCGCATCTAAAATCGCGATAACACCACTGTTTCGCAAATAAGCTTTTGCCTTTCCCATGTTAATGTGGGCAAATTTTTCTCTTAAAGCCATAGCTGCAGAATTTTCAGGAGAATAGAATTCGGAACAAGCTGTTTCCTGCAACGGCAAATAAATCCTGCGCAATTCTCCATTATTGAATATGCGGGTGGGAATACCATCCCTTCGAAAGGCATCCCGGAGACGAACGGCTAGGGTGGATTTACCACGGGCGGGTAGTCCCATCAAAACAATATACAACTTTTCGTCGCTCATTTTATCCCCTAATTAAATAAGGGGGTTTATATTCCCCCTTTATTTAACATTAAAGCTGTTTTCAAAAACGCCAGCCTTAATCAACAGCAATCATCACATTGGAAGCTTTCACAATAGCATAAGCTTTTTTGCCCGGTTTCAAACCAAGCTTTTTCGCCGATTCCCTGGAAATCATCGAAACAACCTTGGCTCCGCCTGTCAGTTCTAGAAGTATTTCTGTATTTACAGCACCCTCTGAAACCTTGATTACCTTTCCCTTTAAAATGTTGCGCGCACTTATCTTCATGGTGTCCTCCTTTTGTTATATCTCTTGAAGAAGATGTTACCCAAGATTTACACCTACGGTTAAAATTATAAAGAGAATGGATTTTTATGTCAATGAAATCCTTGATATTAAATCCAGCGTGTATTGATAAGCCATGTCGGTTCATGATTATGGCATAAGACCTTCTTTTTTCATCCATAATCCTATGCGCTGAAGAGCATCTTCGTACTTTACGCGTGTACTCCATCCCAATTCCCGTTTTGCTTTCGAATTATCAATATCATTATCGCGACCCATCATACCAACATTGTGCCGGGTAAAAGTCGTTTTAAAACGAAGTACGGCACAAAGCGCACCAACAAAACCAGCCACCGGCCAAGCCAAAGCAAAAGGAAAAGAAATGAATGTCGTCGCTTTGATTTTTTTACCCATCAAACCGGCAATGTCTATAAAGTATTGGCGCCATGTAACCGCATAATCATCCCTGATATGATAAGTTTGTCCTGCGGCAATATCTTTTGTTCCCGCAAGTAAAAAAGCAGCTACCAGGTTTTCGACATAAACTAGGCTCGCGCTCCAGCGGCCACCATCGATGAGAGGAAGAAAAGGCTTGTTCAGGTTATCGACAGCATCACGGACCCATACGCTTGCGGGACCAATTACATTGGTCGGCCTGATTACCGTGCCGGAAATTTTTCCATCGCGGTGGTAATTCCATATCAGCCCTTCAGCATCGAGTTTGGCATCGCCGTAGAAGATACCTGTCTTGTATACTGGATCGTTTTCGCGTAGTCCTTTCCGATGTTTCGGACCGAGACCGGTAGCCACCACTGAGCTGACATACACAAAGCGATGTACTTTGCCGGCAGCTTCTTCTAAAATATTTTTTGTCGCGTCGTATATGGTATCGTAGAATTCCCTTCTGGTGCCCCAGTAGGTGACGCGCGCAGCCAGATGATATACGGTATCAATGCCTTTACAAATACCGCGGATTGTTTCAGGTATAGTGAGATCACCTCGCACTATCGAAACGCCCATTTGTTCAAGATTTTCGGTTTTTTCACCGGGCATGGCCAAACCGGTAACATTAAATTTTTCATCCACGAGTCTCTTACAAAGGACTTTACCGATAAATCCGCCGGCACCGGTAACCAGAACATTTTTGCCTTGATTCGTATTCATTACAATCTCTCCTTATTGTTAAGAATAACTGATTTCCACACGTAATAACAGCAAAAAAAAGCGGGCACAAAGCCCGCTTTTTCATTCTTAAATAATTAGAGTCTATGCCTTCTTTGGCGGTTTTAATAATATAGCTGCCAGGCACAATCCGATAGCCGCTAACACCGCTGTCGGATAAAACGCAAATGTATAAGTTCCAAAAACATCCTTGGCCTGACCTGAAACGATGCCTCCAATAATTGCACCTAATCCGTAGGCAAAAAACACGACGCCATAATTACGCGCGTAATTTGTCATACCAAAAAATGTTGCAGTTGCCGTAGGAGCGATAGCCAGCCAACCGCCCAGACACATCCAAAATCCGATAAAACTGATTACATAAAGATTGGTATCACCTTCTTTGGCAGTAATCATTATAATTGAAACAACAAGAATTATAGCCAGATTCAGCATGGCCGCATAGCGGGGTGTAATTTTATCAGTAAGAAAGCCAAAAAACGGACGTCCCAGAGCGTTAAAACAAGCGAATACGCCAACCAGTGTAGCTGCTGTTTCGCCTGATATTTTGATAATTTCATTACCGACCGGTTTTGATATTCCGATAGCCATCAACCCGGCCATAGCGCCAACAATGAAACATAAAAATAATCCCCAGTATGTTCCGGTTTTGACCATTTCGCCCGGTGTAAGATTAGCAGCGGCAGCTGCACCGGCAGCCGGTTTCCATCCTTGGGGAGTCCATCCGGCAGCAGGAAATCTTAAAGGCAGACTCAGGATAAAAAGGATAATTCCGAAGGCTATCCCGAAATACAAAAAGGTAGCAGGTAATCCCACAGAAGGAATCAAGGCGTTGGCTATTTTCCCCGTAATCAGGGCTGATCCGCCGAAACCGGCCACTATCAAACCGACTGCCAGGCCTTTTTTATCCGGGAACCATCTCGCACCTACAGCAATAGGGCAACCATAAACCAGACCGACACCTGATCCGGCAATGACACCATATGTTACAATCAGAAACCAGATACTGGTGGCAAAACTGGAAAGAAGCCATCCCAAGCCCACAATAACGCCGCCGATGATTGCAACATTGCGCGGCCCCATTTTTTCCATTAAACGTCCGCCAAAAAACATCAAAATGGCAAAGAAGGCCAGAAAAACCATAAAGGGTAGAATGGATAAGGACGCGGACGAATTAAAAGCTTGTTTTACAGGTCCCAGAAAGATACTGTAAGCATACACCGCGCCAAGACAAACGTTCATAACCAAACCGAGAACAACGTACAACCATCTGCCGCTTTCTGGCGGCATACCGAACACCTTTGTTTCACCAGTCATCAGATACCTCCTCCTCAAAAAATTAACAAAATTTTGAATTCTTAAATTTAGGTCATTAGGGACAGGCTTATATGGAGAAAAGCCTTGTATGTCAAGGGAATATTGATCGTTATGCCAATGCGCTTTCCGTGGCTAACTTTGTTGGTCCCGATT
>AWGX01000059.1 GCA_000495415.1 Smithella sp. ME-1
AGAAAGAGCAATCATCGGAGCGGGAAGTAATGTCCCATTAAATGCCGTTCTCCATCCGTAAAGAGCGGGCGCGTTTGTCCTCATCATTTTTTTTAGAAAAAGCGGATTCTTGATTAGCTGAAGCACTGCCCTGCCGGAATTATCCGGCCCGATGCTTAAAAAAAATGTTCCTTTTAAATTGAATTGTTTTAAGGTTTGCAAAAGAGAGGGCACGCCTTTTTTCATGCCCTCGTAGGTATCAACATCGATTTTTAATCCGAGCATCGGCATTGAATGTTCCTTTTTATTTTTCCTCCCTTGATGGGAGGAAATTAAAAGGAGGG
>AWGX01000060.1 GCA_000495415.1 Smithella sp. ME-1
CCGTTTTTACTTGACCAGATCAAACGTCAACCTGCCCCGCCACCAACTGGTCGCTTAATTGTCAAGCGAGGTGGACATAGTATTACGCGGCAAATACCCAAGCCTGTAGTGCTTGTTGATACCCGCGAAAAATATCCTTTCGACTTCAACAAATACAAAAACTGGATTGCCGGAACAAAGCCCACCGCACTGAAAGTCGGCGATTACAGCATAGAAGGCATGGAGACCTTGCTTGTTTTAGAGAGAAAAACCCTGACCGACCTTATAACAACTTTAATTCAGCAACGAGCGAGATTTTTTAAACTATGTGAGAAAATGACTAAGTATCGTTGGCGAGCTTTGTTGATTGAAGCAAGTTATGAAGACATTAAAACGCCCTATGATTATGATGAATACAATACTTCGGCTCATCCAAACGCTGTATCAGGAAGCCTAGATGCATTGGAAGTACGTTTCGGCATCCCGGTTATCTATACCTCCCTTTATCGGCCATTAGCTGAAGAGAAGGCTGCAAGCTGGCTATCGAAACATTTCACATATTGGTATTTAGAAAACAATGGATTTGGCCGCGTACTGCAGGAAGGGGACTTGTAAAATTTTAATATAAATTATATTCACTTAAAAAATCTAATAAATAGGTATTGTTAAATTCATTGATATTATTTAATGGATATATATAATCGCATTAGCAATTTGATTATTATTAGAGGGCTTCAATGAACACCAAATCAAGCAAGGAAGAAATTCGAGACAAACATGAAGCGCTAAATAGATTTCTTGTCGATAATGCAGAGCTTGAAAAGCTTACGGCCCAATTAAGTCGATTCAATATCTTTCAAATTCTACGAATAGAGAAAGCGGAAATTCGTCATAGTTGTATATTGGCCTGGTTGTTGCGCCCGCATGAAAGTCATGGACTGGGTGATTCCTTTGTGCGCCGCTTTCTTTCAACCATATTGCTTGATAATCCCGGAATTGTAAATATTACACCCGCACAGATCGAATTAATGAACATGAACGATGTGGAAGTGTGGAGAGAATTAAAGAACATTGACGTACTAGCTGTGAGTAAAAATAACAAATGGATATTAATAATAGAAAACAAAATTCGGGCGGGAGTAAATGAATTACAGTTAAGGAAGTATATAGAATCAATCAAATTGGATTATCCCAAATTTAAAACAATACCTGTCCTATTAACTTTAGAAATCGGAGATGCATCTGAAATTGCCGAAAGCGAAGGTTACATTAATTGGAGTCATGTTGATTTATATAACGTCGTAAACAGTTTGATTTCACAGAGGAAAGACCAAATTACGGAAGATGCACAAATATTTCTTCATCATTATTTAACTATTTTAGGGAGAATGACAATGCAAGATAAAAATTTGGTTGAATTATGTAAAACTATTTATAAAAAACATAAAGATGCAATCGATCTTATTAATGAATATGGCATAACAACAGAATTTTCATCGGCAGCAGAGGAATTTTTAAAAAATAAGGAAAATATATATAGTTTGTGCACAAGACCAAAGCAAGAGTGGTTTATTTTGAAAAGCTGGAGAATAAAGAATATAAAGCTAAACGGATGGAAGCATCTTAATGAGCCGGTCCCAATTTGTTGCAGATTTTCATTTAATACAGAACGGTCAAGATGCGGGTTTATTATTGAAATCGGTCCAATAGAAAATATGGATAAAAGAAGCAAGCTTCTGAGAATTTTTAATAAATCTGGATTCGATAAGGTAAAAGAAAAATTATTAAAATCCAATTCCTCCTATACTAGGGTTTATTCGCAGTATAAGAGAATTGAGGATGCTAATGATAAGGATGAATTTGTAAAGCACTTTGAGGAGTTGTGGAAAACGGCAGAGCCCTTTATCAATAAAACCACAAAAATCATCAAGTCCTTTGAATGGGACAAGTAGTAAAGATTGCGTCCAATACAGTGGGGGCAATCCAAATCAAGTGCTCAAAACATGCACTGGTGGAAAGTAAAACAAATTGATTTAAATCACTCACAAGAAAAAATAAGGAGTTAATTCTATGGAAAATAAATTAGAACTGGCCATCAAAACTATATATGACGCGTTAACGACGACATGGGAAGACAACGGAAACATTATAGCGGATGCGGTGAGAGACAGCGTTATTCAAAATTTGTCAACAATTACAGGGAAATCTTTTGAAGAGATTGAAAAGAAAATTGAAAACATTGTGGAAGATGCACAATAAGAAAAACTGATGGACAAGATTTCGAAAGAAGCCCGAAGCAGGAATATGGCAGCGATTAAAGGAAAAAACACAAAACCTGAAATTGCTGTAAGAAAATTCCTACATTCTTTAGGTTATAGATACAGATTACATGGAAAAGACCTACCGGGTAAACCGGATATAGTTTTGCCAAAATATAAAACCGTTATTTTTGTACATGGATGTTTCTGGCACGGACATACAAACTGCAGGTATTTCGTTATCCCAAAAACACGCACGGAATGGTGGAAAGAAAAAATTGAACGAAATAAACAGCTCGATGATGAAAATAGTGAAAAGTTGAAAGGGATGGGTTGGAAGATTATTACAATATTTGAATGCAAATTAAGATCCAAATTCAGAAACAAAACGCTGCAGCTTCTGACGACGAGGCTTGTAAAATGAGATATATTGATTTGTTTGCTGGTGCTGGTGGTTTTTCGGAAGGTTTTAAACGGGCGGGGTTTGAGCCCATCGCGCATGTCGAAGTCGATTTGGCGGCTTGTTTCACGCTTAAAACAAGACTTGCCTATTACTATCTGATGGAAAATGAAAAAATAGACATTTACCTCCAGTATCTCAGGGGAACTGTTAACAGGAAGCAACTATATTCACACATACCTTTTCACATTCTCCAGCAAGTAATTAATCTTCCAATATCGGACAAGAACAATCCAAAGATATTTCAGCTGATAGATAAGCTGAAAGGAAGCAATAAAGTAGACATTATTGTCGGCGGCCCGCCGTGCCAGGCCTATTCTCTGGTCGGAAGAGCGCGCGATAAAAACGGAATGAAGGATGACCATCGCAATTACCTTTATATCCAGTACGGCAGATTTCTGAAAAAATATTCACCGAAGGTATTTGTTTTTGAGAATGTAATAGGATTATTGTCAGCCCAAGAAGGAAAATATTTCAGAAACATTCAGCGTTATTTCAGACGCCTAGGCTATATCGTTAAACCAGTGATTGTAAATGCAAATGAATTTGGCGTGCTCCAGAACAGGCGGAGAGTGATCATAATAGGATATCAGAAAGATATTCATGTGCCTGTTAATGAGTTTGTGCATGGCAGCAGTTGTAATTATACAGTTAAATCGATATTCCAGGATCTGCCGGCAATAACTGCCGGTGGTGGTAAAGATAAATTTTTAAACTATACTACAGATATTAATAATTATTTACGTTCTGCAAAAATCAGAAATGGCATAGGCATCCTGACGCAGCACGTAGCCAGACCCCACACGGAACAGGACAAAGAAATATACAAAATTACTATCAATAAATGGGAAAGATACCAGGAACGTCTTGACTACAACCATCTTCCGGAAAGACTTCAAAGTCACAGGAACAAAAAATCATTCCTGGACCGTTTCAAAGTTGTGGCTGATGATCTGCGATGGTCGCAAACAGTAGTAGCGCATATTGCAAAGGATGGTCATTATTACATCCATCCTGACATAAAACAAAACCGTTCTTTATCAATAAGGGAGGCGGCAAGACTTCAATCTTTTCCGGACGATTTCTACTTTGAAGGAGTACAAGAGGATCATAACAGAACCAGTGCGTTCAGGCAGATAGGCAATGCGGTACCACCGCTGATGGCAGAAAAAATTGCTAACAAGGTTGCCGAGTATTTAAAATAAGTCAGAGAAACAATAATCATCACTTATCACGCTATAATAATATAGCGTAAAAAGTGATTATCGTTTATGATAATCAGGATAATATTCGCATGCAATTTTCCGAAGAAAACGAGAAATATCACGATATCCCCGAATGGGCCAAGTTCCTCATTATGTTTGGTGTATCGTGGACACAAATACAATACAATAAGCGCAGAATAGCCATTATTTCAATGCCCTGTGACTCTGCCGCAGCGGGGTTAGTCACACTTGGTGCAATGATCAGATTTCTCGAACGACCTGAGGCAAATGACTTCAGTCAGCATCTCCAGAGAATAAGAAATGAGAAAAACAGGATATTGATTTACCGCAAATATCCAAATTGGACATTTCGCTATGACGGCAGCGATGGAGGCTACGACATGATTATGCAAATAAAAAAATCCGGCAACAAGTGTAGCCGCCCCCCCCTTCGTACAATATTTCATTTCAAAGATGTATGTTTTCAAGGTGAACCATTTATAGAAGATCTCATTGAAAACGAATTGCCATATAGCACAATCTATAGTGCGCTAGTAAGCAACAACTTGAACATTCTGGAAGATAATTTGAGAAAGACTGATTCTTCAGCCTGTCTGGCTGGACGGGTCATGGGGGAGCGTAAGACACGTGATAGTCTGTCCAAGATTCACTTCACTTGTGGAGCTATGACTGCAAGTCTTGACCAATTAATTACCGTACATAATTGGTCCCAGGAAAATATATCGCGTGTTTCATTCTTCAATACTAGGATCAAAAAAATAGATAGATATACCGCACCACCACGTCTTGTTGTTACAGACGGTGACAGTGCCTTTCTTACTGTTTTGGATGACAAAAAGTTATTCGGTCAAAGTGATATCATTGCGGTAATTGACAGAACGTTGGAACGCGACCGGCTGGAAACAATTACGGAGAAGTTACAAAGCATATCGCAATGGTACGTACGTGAAGACAATCAACCGGGAAATGTGCCTCTGCCAATAGGTATGTCACTGGCAATCTGGAAGGCAAGATAGAAAATGACAGTAACAAGCTCCGCAATATTTGATTACTTACGAGCACAGAACAAATTCTTTATAGAGCGAAACGAAATTGCATCTTATGATTTCAGCGTTCTACGTAAAAACCTAAGACTGATAATAAAGAATTTACATGAGTGTGACGCTTACGCAACAGAGATTTCCAATACACTGCGAACAAAACTGTCAGAGTGGTTAACAGTTCCTGTTCCCTTCGATGATGAAATGGTAAAAGCCATAGCCTGTCTTGGTAGCCAAAATGCAGTTGCGAATAAATGGGGGTGTGACATAGGCGTTGCCTATGAAGCAGCGCTTATTGCTGCAAATGAGCTTTGTCAGAATGAAAATCCAATGCGTTATGAGATTCGTAGTGAAATTGAGAATCTGAAGGCACAGGGGAAAAGATTCAAAATATTTTGCCACAGATTGGCACGCCCTTATTTTTTATCAATTGATGAAACCATTGATCCAGACCTTTTTATTCATTCAAGCAAGGACTACCGGCGGGTCACGCCTTTCGATGTACTTATAAAGGTCGGTCCCCTTCGGTCCCGCGGATGGGGCGGTTCCCCGGACGCTTTGCTTACTGCACCACGTTTTTCAACGCTCGCTCATTTCATATGGTCAGGGTGTACAGATGAGCAAGGCTTTGGTCTCGATCCTGCTTCGGGTACGGTCAATATCGAAGTGGAAACACCTCATTCACTGACATCTTCTATGAATGCAACATCACGTGGTATATCGTGGGCATCAAATACAAAAAAAATAGGAAGTAATGCAGATGAAAACGGACTGCCATTATTTGATGAAGATGAATTTCAGATGTTCCAGTCAATGGTCAGAACCTATGAAAATCGTCCGGCCATTCTTTTTCAGCTCGATGACCAACACGGAATCCTTTATCCCCAGCGGATGCAATTGCTAAGCTTCGAGCCTTTTGCCAGCAACAATGAACAAATCGGACATCGGCTGCCTGGCGAAACATTAACAGAAGGTGTGTTCCTTATATTCCCAATTTTAGGTGATGTCGATCTTCCTGAATTACATGCCAAAGACGGGACACTAAGCCCAATATGGAAACAACGGTTGATCACGGAATGCAAGAGAGATAAAAATCGTCTTTGCGAAAAGCTTTTCGACAGTGGCATTGAATTATTGTCGCTCCACTCGCGTGTAAACGATTGGTGCAAAGCCGCAACTACTGTGATTCCTGCACCCCAAAAGGCTGAGCATTTCAGAATCCTCATTGATGTTTTGGGTGTCTATTTTGAGCAGCGTAGCGATGAGCAGAAACAACGACTCCAGTGGTGGCAATATGCTTGGAAGGAAATACAACACTCCCGCGGTGAAGCCATTTCAGAAGGTAGATTCGGGCAGGAAATTATAGAAGAGAAAATTGATACCGTACTGCATGAGTTGCGAACAGTAATCGAAAGCAAGTGCAAGTGTGAGAATAATTTCTACATAGAAATACCGTCAAACGAAGAACTGGAAGGAAGGCTGCTCTTTTATAAGATTATTTCTGTTGAAGATGGTTTCCTTGCACCTGACATGGCAATCAAAAAAATTTGTGATCTTGGTGAGTTTGAACAATGGCGCGTATGATACCATCGATAATGGATGATCGCACCCCTTCCGGCGAAAGAGATGTTTTCAGCATGCTTGCCGCCGGACCTGATGACTGGATGATAATGCATTCGCTTGACCTTGCACCTTGGAACCGGGGATTACGGACAGAGATCGACTTTGTTGTCATTGTCCCCGACTGTGGCATTCTTTGCATTGAAGTCAAGTCGCATTCAATCATAACATTTGATGGCACTTATTGGACCCCCCCGGAAATCAAACGTTCACCATTCAAGCAGGCAGCTGATGGCCGGCATACTTTTTACCGTCGTCTGCGTGATATAGCACCACAATTTCGGAATGTTCCGGTTGTGCATATGTGCATTTTCCCGAACGCATCGTTCCATTTACATGTCAATATGTCTGTACAACAATGGGAATTGATGGATAACCGCGTATTCAGAACCTTTAAAGATTCATCTGATTTCTGCCAAGACATAAAATTAAGAATTGCGGAAAGTATTAATGCAGATGGAAAACTTAATCATCTCAGGAATCCTCTTTCTGAGAGTCAGGTTCAATCAATTGTCAATTACTGCCTGCCAGTACAGAAATACCACCCTAATGCACGTGAGGAAATCATGTTACGCGAACAGGCGATTGAACGCATATTGCGCGATCAGCAAAAACCTGTTCTCAAGCTTGCATTTGCAAATGACAGGATAATTGTCTCTGGCGGCGCAGGGACAGGTAAGACACTTATCTCAATGGAACTGGCAAGGCGAAAGGCTGAATCGGGACAAAGAGTAGCCTTGCTTTGCTTCAATCGGCTTATTGGTCAGTGGATGAAAGAACAAATGGGACGAATCACACCGACTTTACCTAATCTCATCGTCGGCCGATCGATCCAAGTCATGGCTGAGCTGACAGGTTTGGACATTCCGGAAACACCTGATGGCAATTATTGGAGTAAAGAGTTACCCATGAAACTGGAAGAAAAATTGACTGACCCGGAGATTGGTATAATAGCATCCTTTGATTATCTTGTGCTCGATGAAACACAAGATATTCTTTTACGTCCCGCAATCTGGCAGTGCTTGTTTCACTTTCTGAACGGCGGCATAAGAGATGGGAAGTATGCATTATTTGGCGATTTTGAACATCAGGTATTTGGAGAGCACGAACTGTTAAAGAAAGCATTGGACAAATTATTACAAGATGCTCAACCGGCAAAGTGGAAGTTATCGGAAAACTGTCGGAACTATAGCATTATAGGTGAAACCGCCGTACAGCTCAGCGGATTTGATGAGAAAATATATACAGGCTACATGCGACAGGGCGGCAGCATTGCCAACTACAACATTCTCTTTTATGCTACAGAAGATGAACAAGCGCGCAAGCTTTCTGGGCTATTGAAAGAATTTAAACAGCAAGGTTACCGTCCGGAAGAAATAACTGTTTTATCGTTTTCAGCAGAGAGATGTGTTGCAAAAAGTCAGCAGATGAAAGCATATCAGATTCATCCGGCATGGCAGCAAGGCCGATTCACTCATTATTGCACCGTTCAGGCCTTCAAGGGTTTGGAGAACAAAATAATAATTCTTACAGATGTATCTCCTAGTGAAGCAGAGTTTCATCGTGATCTGTTCTATACCGGGATGACACGGGCAACGGAATCAGTCCGTGTCTTATGCAATATCAAATGCCAGGAAACATTACTCAGGTGGCTGACAAAAGGAGGGTTTACGTGTGTCTGAAAGATCTGAACTCATAGCTTGTATTCGGAGCGAAATTGTGGGTCCTTCCCGCCTGCTCGAAACACAGGCAATAGCAACATTTCACGAGAGAGTCTTTGCGGATCCTATTTCGCTGCGCCGAGGCCCCCTTGGATGGCAACCGACTGCGGAAAGCTCAATTGAAGAAATACTTTATTATGACAGGGAAACACCGCATCGAAAATATGGTGCCGGTCTTTTGCACCCTGAAGGTATAACCCTTGTAAGTCCTGTCTCTCCCGACATATCTGCATCCAATGCTACTGACACATTAGGCATTGATCCTGATGAGAGCGAAACGCTGAGCAACAACTCTGAAGAAAATATAGCGGATACCAATGTCAGTGACAGTGCCGATTCCGATGCTGAAGATGATTTTGAAGTCACAAGCGCCGACGTTCGGCATCCATCAACCATCGGTATTACTTTCTGTGTAAAGTTAAGAGCCAATGGCAGGATAATTGTTCATTTGCCACAAAACCGGCGCTTTGCTTGGCAGGATGAAGGAAACCAGCCATTCCCTTTGAACGGCAGGTATGAGTTTGCCAAACGCCAGTGGATTGATGAACAAGGCCAGATAAGAGAATCTCCAATGTGGCGCCGTCGGCCAGCGTTATTGCCAAACACAACGATCATAATCAATCGTGATGAACTTCTTACAGGTAAACCGATTTTCAGAGAAGTGTCAATGCCGGAGGCATCACCGATAGAACTGCGCCTTGACATTTTTCCGCGTCAAATTAAAAATCAACATGATGTTTGGCTGGTGACAGCTGTTCTCCGTAATAAAAGTTCGATTAATGGGCCAATAGACCACCGTGAGCAGGTTCTCTACCAAACCTATTTTGAGGTATTGGTTGAAAACGGTCTGTTGGAAAAGTATCCCGAAAGTCCACGACCATTCTCACAACTTGATTCTGACGAGCAGTCACTTGCACTGCTTTACCGTGAATCTGCAACATGGGCTATTGGTCACGGGTGCGCCGCTGGCTGGTATGCAGAACCCGATCAGGCTCCGGATAAAATATATACAGATGTCATGCCAGCTGTGCAAGTTCCCAGTATAACTCCCGACATTAAAAAAAATGGGTGCGACGAACAAATCCGTCTATCCATGCGGTTACTTGCAACATTGCCGGATGATCTGAAAGGACCAGCATGGCAATCTCTTACAAACCTTGCAGATGAATACGCCAGATGGATACAACAAAATCGTGATGAAGCGAATTTACTAACGCCTGAGCTTCTGGCAGTTGCAATCCGCCACCTTGATGTCTGTAATGCTTGTCTCTGTCGAATCAATGCCGGTATTAATGCACTCCGTAATGATCAGCATATCCGAACAGCTTTCAAACTCGCAAACCTGTCTATGCTTCTCCA
>AWGX01000061.1 GCA_000495415.1 Smithella sp. ME-1
GTCTTGGCCGGAATCCAGGAAGATATTCTTTATTGTCCAATCTATTTGAAAAAATAAGGGATTTATAAGAAAAAGTATTTGACTAAGAGAACTATTTTAATTATAATGCACAAAATTATATAAAATTATGCATTACGGGTAAATTATGTTAAAAGATATTGTTCTTGTTCAGAAAAGAGAGTTGGAAAACCGGCTTCAGGAAATTTACATCGAGCGGAAATTATCGGACCGTTTGGATTTAGGTAATGACTTGATTAAGGTTATCACTGGTCCGCGACGGGCGGGAAAGTCATTTTACGCCGCTCATTTGATTGCTCAGACCGGATCTTACGGTTATATTAATTTTGATGATGAAAGGTTAGTTGCCGTTGAAGATTACGATGAGATTATCGGTGCTGTAAAAGCCGTGTATGGTAATCCGCATTATCTTTTTTTTGATGAAGTACAAAATCTGCCCCGGTGGGAAATGTTTGTCAATCGCTTGCAACGGCAGGGCTTTAGAATGCTGATTACCGGAAGCAATGCGAACCTGCTCAGTTCGGAACTGTCCACGCATCTTACCGGACGTCATGCTGCTGTGGCTCTGTTTCCGTTTTCTTTCAGAGAATATCTGACAATATCAGAAAATCAGAAGACAACAACTGAGAAAAAAGATGCGTTGGATGCATATATGGAACAGGGAGGGTATCCGGAACCTTTGCTGAAAAAAATCGACCGGCGTGATTATCTGCGCTCATTACTACAATCTACTTTGTATAAAGATATCATCAAGAGGTTCAAAATCAGGTCTGTTCAGGGAATCGAAGATCTGACTTTTTATTTAATGTCGAATATTGCCCGCGAGTATTCCTTTAATGCCCTCGCCGGAGTGACAAAGTGCCGCAGTGTGCATACGATTGATAAATATATACGCTATATTCAAGAGGCTTATCTGGTTTTTTCGCTGCCGCGTTTTTCTTTTAAGGTGAAATCGCAGGCTGGCTACAATAAGAAAATCTATTGTACGGATAACGGGCTGGCAGTTGCGGCCGGTTTCCGTTTCAGCGAAAATAGGGGAGCTCTCTATGAAAATCTGGTGGCTATTGCTTTAAAAAAAGAGGAAATCAGCGGCCGTAGTTCTATTTTCTACTGGAAGAGTTCAAACAATGAAGAGGTGGATTTTGTTGTTAAAGAAGGGCTGCATGTTTCACGATTGATTCAGGTTTGCTCTGATATTTCCAATCCGCAAACGATGAAAAGAGAAATGAGGGCGCTGGTTAAGGCCTCGCAGGAATTGAACTGCAATGATCTGTTGCTGCTCAATGATCGTGTTGATAGCATGGAAACTTTCAAATGGCAGGATGCCCAACGTAAAATACGATTGATGCCTTTGTGGCAGTGGTTAGAAGAAGAGAAGTGAAAAGTGCCACACGGCACTATGTGCCTGGGATAG
>AWGX01000062.1 GCA_000495415.1 Smithella sp. ME-1
ATCTTTGATTTAGAAATGGTATTAAAGCAGATAAATGTTATAGCTTGTTGGTAGTTGAGCGATTATTTTCTTTTCAAAAGTTTTTAAAAATCAGTCTTCGGCAGAGCCGGATGCTTTCTGTTTTCTTTTAATGGATTCCAATGCTCTTTTGGCCGCATTTCTTAATTCAACGGTGTAATACCATCTTATGCCCAAAAAAGATTTTGATTCGGCGATTTCCGAAAGGGTTGGTATGGCTTCAGGTGAACCTATATATTCAAGGGCAGCACAAATTTTTTCCTGCAAAGCTGTCTGTTCAATGGGAGTAAGTTTGGGTGGTTTTTTCAGCATATTAAGAAGAGGCATAACTGCTTCAGTACACTTTACCTTGCCGAGCGTTTCAATGATATGGAGCTTGAATTGATTGTCTGCTTGATTCAGCGCCGACAGAAACAACGTTCCCCGCTGCGCTCCTCCTATATGAAAGATGCTTTTCATTGCTTCCACTTGAACCTTATTGTTTTCGTGAATTAAAAGAGGCTGAAGCATATAGGCGTCATTTTCATGGCCGATACGGCCAAGTAAATAAGCCAGATTACGCAAATAATACCACGGCGCATTTTTATGAATTCGTTCCTTAATGACAGGTATAGCACTTTGCCCCATTCCTATAATAAGATGCATAACACGTACACGTTCGTGGCTATCGCTGACATCTCGTACCATATCCAGTAAGTTATTCAGTATGGCACTACCAAATCTTAACAATATTTGATTAGCTTCATTCTGTTTATTTCTTTCGTTGGTGTGATATTCCTTAAAGAGGATCAATCGATTGTCTTCTGACGCAAGATTTCGTATTATTATCGAAGATATTTCTCTCACCGGGTCAACTTTTTTCAGGGCGCCGGTGTTAATATTATAGAAGACATCCAGAATCGGCACTACTTCGGCAAATCGTCCCTGTCGTATGAAAATGTTCAGAAGTCTTAACAAGCTGATACATATTTTTTCATAGGAGGTACTCGCTGATGTTTCCAGTTTGATCCACTCAACCAAGCGATCAGATAAACTTTCCATCAATTCGTTCTGGCGTTCAGGCGGCAGTGATTCGATAATCGCATACAATTTATCAGATGCCCGAGATCGAACTTCGGCATTTTCACTGAGCAGATCGGTGACCAGATTGCCGGTTAAATTTTCCAAGTTGGCAATGCCCGCAGAGGGTTGATCTTTCGTTGCATTATTGGTTTTTAATATGTCCTGTTTGGAAGGCTTTTGATCATTAATATCAAAATCAGAAATAATTTTCTGCTCCTTATCCATAGATATATATACTCTTTCATCAAGATAAATATGCAGAATACTTTTTTCCGCCATAATCTTAGGCAGGCCGCCTTCGTCTTTTAACTCCTCCGGGTTTTTGGAAAGATATTTGATAAAAATTCTAAGTTCTTCTTTTTCTAATCCTTTATCAAAGGAAATGCTTTTGATGCCGAAATTTAGAAGTATATTTAATAAAGCCTTAATATGGGTTTTTTCTCTGTCTTTCTGGTCCAGGTATTTCCCCCAGATTAAAAATCTTCTTTCTGATTCCGCGATGATTAGGGGAGCCTTTTGTTCGAGTATATCAATAAAGCTTAAGTGAAGTTTTTCAATGGTGTTTGCAATTGCCGGACTTGCCGGAGGGTAAAGAATAAAATTTCTTATGGCTGCGTGCATAATACCGAGTGCATCTATCATTTTTATTTGTAGATTTATATCCAGCATTATCTTCTCCAAACAGGAAGTAAGGATAGCACTAGTTAGATAATAAAAAAAGTACAATTATGTGTCAAGGGGAATCACCGTCAACTACAATAGTTTTTATGCTATTCATGAAATTTTTCTTATTTTAAAACTTCAGTTTCTTTTTCTTTCGGCAATATTTCAAATGCCGCCATAACATTTTCAGGTATTGAACGCAGGCGGCCGGTCCGGGCATCAACGAAAACCCAGTCGGTTTCGCCTTCGACCAGAATAGCATTATCTTTCAAACGGATGATTTTATACTTGCGAAGTGATTGTACACGGCGAAAGTCGGACACCCATGTTAAAACTGCGATTTCTTCCCCAATAAACGCCGGACTTAAATATTCTACGTGATGTGTCCTGACGAGCCATGTCGCGCCAACATCTGTTGTGGCTTTTGTGCATCCCTGAGTATCTGAATGAAGAATTGCGGCATATTGCATCCATCGTAAATATTCAAGATTATTTACATGGCCATTCGTGTCTACAGCATCTTCGGTTACCTTTAATTCGTATCTGTATATTTGCGGCATATCGACTTATGCTCCTTATTTCATTTTAATAATAAATTGACATAATTTGCGTTTTCATGCCTACAATAATCAATAATATTTTGCAACTCAGTACAAAGAAAAAGCTCTGCTTGCATTACCTGTTTTTGCTTTATGTATAATGATAGAGCAAGTTATAAAGCAGAAGTCAGACATAATATAATCAAAGATTTTTTTAAGGGAATTTAATAATAATGGAGGGTCGAAACAATGAAAAACGAAAAAGGTATCTCGACGTGGGCTGTAATTCTATTGATTGCTGTGCTCATTGGTGCCGCAATTTTATGGTCTAAATATTTTGCCAAACCGATGGCTACGGTTATGATGGGTGGTGCTGAACAGGCACAACCTGCGATAGAAAAAGCCCACAAGGCCAGTGAAGCGGTAAGTCAGGCTAACGTAGCTACTGAACAAGCTGTTAAAGAAAGCGAAGATATGGAAAAAGAAAAGTAACAAATAAGCAGCGATAAACGCAGGTATTGTGCCTCATATTTAAAATCTGAATGTTATTAACATCAATTTTAATTTTATAGACCTATTATTATTGAAGCAAAATCTTGAGACAGGAGGAAGGAAATTATGAAAAATTTGCTGTTGAAAAAAGTATTTTACAGTGGATTATCATTTTTAATTATATTTTTAATACCGCTTTTTTCGGCATATGCGGCTACTTATGAATCAAATCCAATGTGGCAGAAACAGCAGGCTTTCCTGCCGGAATACATGAGGTTCAACGATAAGTATCGGCCATCGGAAGATACTTGGGAATGGAATGGTCATAAAATCCATATTGATTTTTTTAAAAATGATACAGCTCCGGTAAAATTGATTTTACTGCATGGTGTTGGTACGAATGGGCGCCAGATGTCACTGATAGTAGGTGGCCCTTTATGGAAAAGAGGTTATGAATGTATTGCTCTGGACATGCCTGCTTATGGAATGACAGAGGTCAATCCTAATCGTCCGGTAACCTATACTGATTGGGTGCAAATTGTCAGCGATTTTATTAATGCCGAAAAAAAGAAGGATAATAGACCTATTATTCTATATGGTTTAAGTGCAGGAGGTATGCAAGCCTATCATGTGGCCGCGAAAAATAATCAAGTTTCCGGCATTGTGGGTATGACATTTCTTGATCAGCGGATAAATATGGTCAGAGATCGGACAGCCTATAATATTTTTATGAGTCGGGTAGGAGTTCCTGTTGCCGGTTTCTGTTCCCATGTTCCATTGTTACGCAGTATAAAGATCCCAATGCGGGTAGCGTCCAAAATGTACACTCTGGTAAATAATGAAGATGCCCTGAAGGTTTTTCTATCCGATAAATCCTCGTCAGGGAATTGGATGTCAACTCTTTTTCTGGCGGATTACATGAACTATTCACCGGCCATTGAACCGGAAAATTTCACTCTATGCCCGGTGTTGTTAACACAGCCGGCTCAAGACAGATGGTCTCCTCTGGAATTGAGTCAGCCCTTTATAGAAAAGTTAACCAGGGTAAAAGTGAAGGTGGTAATGCTGGAAAACGCGGGTCATTATCCACTGGAAATGCCGGGATTGAAGCAGATGGAAAATGCGATTGCAGACTTTGCTGAAGAGATAGTTGGTCATATTAAGAAATAAGTGTAATTTTTGTCATTAAGGAATTTGATTTACATGCAAATAAATATAATCAACACACCGCAAAATTTGCAGGTGATATTTCATTGACATGACGGGTTGGAGTAAATATATTTCGCTCATGATTGAATTAAAAAATGTAACTAAAAGATATGGATCACTTGTTGCTGTTGATGATGTTTCTTTCTCCGTTAAGCAGGGAGAATATTTTGCTCTTCTCGGACCTAACGGTGCGGGAAAAACCACAATAGTCAAAATGCTCCTTGACTTTATAAAGCCGACATCAGGAAGCTTATCAGTAAATGGTGTTTCCAGCACAAACGCGGCCAGTCGTGTTGCGATTGGTTACCTGGCGGAGAACTATCACATCCCTCCTTATCTTTCCGGATGGCATTACCTGCAGCGTTGCGCGGAACTTTTGAGTATAAAACGATCCGATGCTCAGGAGCAATGCAGGCGCATAGTCGAAAGAATTGGCATGCAGGGCAGGGAACATACCAAAGCGGGCACTTATTCCAAAGGAATGATTCAGAGATTCGGACTCGGCGCCGCACTGGTGGGCAACCCGAAACTATTGATTCTCGACGAGCCAACAGCCGGTTTAGATCCAATTGGAATCAGAGAAATACGCCAGCTTCTGGAATCGCTTAAAAGTCAGGGAATGACGATTTTTCTAAATTCACATTTGCTGTCGGAGGTGGAAAAGATATGCGATAATGCCGCAATTATCAGTCGTGGCAAGCTTCTGGTAAAAGACAAAATATCCAGTCTGGTCAAAGAAGGCGACTCGCTGGAAGATGTGTTTGTAAGATATGTAAAAGGTTGATGTTAAAATGCCGAAAACATTGTCCTCCATTATTAATATCGCAAAATATACCATTGCCGATGAAGTGCGTCAGAAAAGCTTTATCGTCATGTTTGTTGTATCGGTCATTTTTGTTTTTCTTGTTCGCGGATGCTATCAGGGTAATTATATGATTAACGGTCATGAACTTGATGCCGAATCAATTATTGCAACAGTATCGAAGATAACCTTCTATATTATTACTGTCGCTGTAATGTTAGTAACGGCATTGTTTTCCATGCGGGTGTTCAAACGTGACCGCGATGAAGGAATGCAATCGTGCATTTTTTCCAAACCGATAACACGCAGGCAGTACGTTACGGGAAAAATATTAGGCCTCTGGGTGTTGTCTTCTTTCTTTATGTTTGTTCTTCACGCTATTATATTCCTCACTGTATTGCTGAGGCTGAATATCATTATGCCAGGGTATCTTGCCGCGTCTGTAATATGTTCTTTTAATCTGCTTTTTGTGGTGATTGCTGTCTTGCTTCTGTCTCTTATTATACCTGATATAGCTGCTTTTCTTTGTGTGATGGGTATTGGTATCGCTAGTTTTGTGGCCGATTGGATATATGCAATAAGCCGTTATTCTCCGGTACCTGTAAATTCAGGTTCGACAGGTTGGGAAACAATTTATTACTTATGGCCGAAACTTTCAGGTTTGCAGCGTTTTGCCTCCTTGTTTATCATCGGGTTTGATGGCGTTCAGGAATTCGTTTATATCTATCCACTTGTCAATGTAATTATCTACTGCTTAATTTTGGGTACGTTATTATTCTGGCGTTTTAAAAATGAAGACATAATTTGATGGTTTACAAGTTGCACCATAATAGTGAACTAATCAAACCATTTATGAAAAGTGTAGTATCCCTTGGCTATTTCAAATCCGAATCTTGTTAAAATTTTTTGTACGGCGATATTGTTGATTTGGGTAGAAATAACAATTCTTTTGGCATTTTTTGATAAACACCATTCCATCGCTCTGTACAAAAAGGCCTGATAAATGCCCTGGCCTTGAAAATCCGGATGTATGCCGCCTAAAAACAATTCGCCCTCATCGGGACTATTAATTCTGAAAACACCAAAGGCCACTATCCTGCCGTCTATTTCAGCGACCTGAAAATTTTCATCAGAACCTCGGGAGATAAAGGCTTTTCGCGCCCAATCAACATATGCTTCATCACATTTGTTATTATCCAGCCTTTGGTCAGCGTGATAATGTCCAAAATAACCGCGAAATGATTCTACGGCGACCGATGCTATTTCTTCTTCTTCTTCAGCGCGTATAGGTCTAAAATAAACGATACCATTGGCAGAGGGACTCTTTTTCTTGGCAATATCAAGTGTATAATAAACAAGAGTATCCATTAATAAAAAGCCGTTTTTTTCCATGGTCTGGGCTGTTTCCAGATCGAACATACTGCAACGGGCAATAAGAAACTTTACCTGTTCCTTCCTGCAAAATTCCAATATAGAAGATAAACTCTCGGTTGTTACCCCAACAACTCTTGCGGTCCGAATACCAAATCGCTCTTTATCAATAGCTGAAAGAAATACGTTAGACGCGGCTGAACTCATTGATTCTCCTATTCATTATTTTTATGTATAGCGGAAACTTAAATTGATTTTATGCTTCGAAAATATATACATTTCAAGTTTTCGCCTGCGAAGATTGGCACACCTTATCATCAATTTCAACTCTAAAAAAATCTATATTGTCGGCAAAGTTTTTGAAATATCATTTCGTACGGACTCCACGTTACCTTTTATGGGTACCGTGCACGTATGCGGAACAGATACTGTAAAATTTTTTTTCATGACTTTAGCTTCCAGCTCCTTCAACCGGATTAAAAGATTCATCCCTTGCAGATGTTCTTTTTTTAGTTTGTAATAGTTGCTGACATTGATTTTATAGATATCGTAGATAAATTGAGCGGCTTTTGGATCCAGATTAAGGTAAAAATGAAAAATATTAAGCAAGACCTGTGGATTCGTGACATTCCGGAAGCGTACCGGGCTGAGATCAACAGCGCCCATTTCCGGTGAAATAGTGGGAAGCAGTGATTTATGCATCAGAACAGCTGCGTTTTGGTCAAAGTACAAAAGCCTCCAATCTCCTCCAGCTCTGAGGAAATCATAGATCAAAACGATTTGTCTATAATGCAGGATTGCAATCTTAAAAGGATATTTTTCTCTAAAACGTTCAATATCCTTGCCAGTCACACGAACGTTGGTAAAAGCCATATAGTCGGGGAAAGTCTGGTTCCTGAAAGGGCTGCAGCGTGGATCAATAAAAACCTTGTAGTCAGGATAAAGATCCCATGTAAGGTAACCGCCGATAACGTAGTCGTTGAAGATCGGTCCTTCCGGATGGTACTTTTTCAAGAAGGATACTTCTTTTACCGGGACGAAATTGTCGAGACCGGTGCCAAACCATGTAAAACCAGCGCCGTATCTTATATTTGAATAGGAGATGTTGGCAAAAAAGAAAAGAAGGACAACCAATGATAAGATGGTTGTTTTGCCGAGAATGCTCTTCAATTTTAACCGGTGGAGCAGGTAAAAGAATGAGAAAAAAAAGGCAAGAGGGAAGAAGTAAGATGCACGACTTGTGTCCATTCCTTTCCAGTATAAGGCAACATTGACAATCAGCAATGTAAAATCAAAGGATTTCTTTTTGATAAATTCGTAGAGAAAAAGGCAGCCCATAAAAAATATCATTATGGTCATAATCCATGCA
>AWGX01000063.1 GCA_000495415.1 Smithella sp. ME-1
CCTGTTGGGTTTGGGTACAGGAGTCTTTATCGGAATTCTGTTTTTGAAAAAAGGCTTCAGTCTGGGGCGTTCCTATTCTCAAGCAAAAGCCAGCGGTTGGATTATGCCCGGTTTGATGCTGGGCCTGTTGTTCCTACTGACATTTCAGGTTTCATTCGCACCGGGCGGACCGATATTTTTCAGCGCCAAAGGTCCCGGCTCGATGCACGCGCCTGTCATCATCAGCATCATTGGCGGCCTTGCTATTGGCGCACTTGCTCAGCGCAGCCGTTTCTGTACCATGGGCGCTTTGCGTGATGTGATGCTGACCAGAGATTTTCATTTAATCAGCGGTGTAATTGCGCTATTGTTTTTTGCGTTTGCCACCAACCTGATTTTAGGTCAGTTCAAAGCCGGTTTTGAAGGCCAGCCCATCGCTCACACAAATCATCTGTGGAACTTTTTGGGCATGTCTCTTTCCGGTTTGGCCTTCGCTTTAGCCGGTGGTTGTCCCGGCAGACAGCTTTTTCTTTCCGGAGAAGGCGATGCCGATGCCGGTATTTTTGTTCTGGGCATGATTGTGGGCGCGGGGATTTCGCATACGTTTGCCATGGCCAGTTCGCCTAAGGGCGTCGCGGCTTTCGGGCCAATCGGTGTAATCGTCGGCTTGATATTCTGTATGATTATCGGCTTTACGATGATGCAGAGAGCGAAATAATCTTTAAAATAATTATCAAAAGGGATTTTAAACGAATGTTTTTCAACAAAAAAAATAAAAACGTTTTTGAAGGTGGAGGACTTGTTCTTTTTCAGGCCGTTGATGAAGCGATATTGGCGGAAAAGATTCTCAAGGCCGAAAACTACGAGGTTAAGCTGGTTGCGCCTCCGCCTCAGTTACGAAAAGGCTGCGACCTCGCCGTAGAGATTAATATTACGGAAAAGCCGGGGATAGAAAGATTGCTCCAGAGCAAAGACGCGCATTTCGTGGAAATATTGCCGTTGAAAGGGGCGGGAGAACTTCTTGATGTCGTGAAAACGAAGGATTTCGGCGATGCTTTAATGGTCAAGGCCGGCAATATGAAGCTGACCTTTGATAAAAAGACGGGCGTGATTCTGAATATCTCCGGCGGCGGTTGTCCGGACATTCCTTTTCTGCACATCAGTTTGGTGGATAAGAAACTGACGGAGGTCTCTCGACCGAAAGAAATGGGCTACACGCTTTGCGCGCTGATGCTGGATCGGGCTTTCTCCGAGGCGCTGGAACTCTGGAACAGGGGGGAAAACTGACATGCTGCTTATTTGCGGAACCATTCCTCATGAAAATCCGGCGCTCATCAAAGGCGAGGCTGTCTTTGATAAGGAAAAACTTTTTATTCAAGATTTGGAGATCCCCTGTACGCAGGGGACGGCCGCTCTCATCAGCGCGGCCTGTGTGACGTCCCGGCATCTTAATGGAACAAACCCCCATGTTGTTTTGGCTGGCGACATCGGTCACGGCAACGGAAGCCGACTTCTTTATGATTATCTCATTCAAAATCTTGCGGCCATACATCCGGATATCCTGCTGATGCATTATATTCTTCCGGTCATGGGGCTGATGAAGAAGGTACATGACGCGGCATCGCAAGGCAAAAAAATGCCGGTGATGATGGCAGACGCGTCTTCGATGTACGCGGCCAAAGCGGCAGGGCTGGCGCCGAAGTTTGATATTTTTACGCCGGATGCCTGCGAGATGGCTTTTCTGGCCGATCCGGAAGCCATTCATCCCGCGTATATCAGCCATCATTTGTTCAGCGCGGAAATAGCCCAGGTGCCGGAACTGATTAAAACGGCTTATCAACAAAAAAGCGCGGCCAAGACATTGATTGTCAAGGGGTCGACGGATCATGTCGTCGAAAACGGTAAAATTACTTTGACGATTTCGGAGCCGGACTTACCGGCGCTGGAAGCTATCGGAGGGACGGGAGATACCATCAGCGGGATGGTCGGCGCGATGATTGACGCGGGACTTTCGCATCATGACGCGGCGGTAACGGCGCTTAAGGCGAACCGTATCGCCGGCAATATTGCGCAGGCGACGCCCGCCACGAAAATCAGACAGGTTATCTCCGCGATTCCAGAAGCATTAAAGAATATTTTATAATTCAAAATGAAAGGATGGAAATTATGACAGAAGTAGATGCAAGAGGATTGAGTTGTCCGATCCCTGTTGTAAAAACAAAGCAGGCTATGGAAAGTAATCCCAAGGATGATATTACCGTTCTGTTGGACAGCAACGTCGCCAAGGAAAATGTCACCAGACTGGCGGAATCGAAAAAATATAGTGTCAATACGCAGACGACGGCTCAGGAAGAATACAAGCTGATTTTGAAACCTTCCGCCTGATATTTTGCGACAAAACATAAAGCCAGAACAATTTGCCCCTGAACATTGAAGTGATGTTCAGGGGCAAATAAATAAATTTCTTATTTTAAATGGCTAGTGAAGCGTTACAATAATGTCATTTCGAATTCCGCTTCAAAGCCGGGCAGGGAACCCCGGCGGATGCCTGGGCATGCCCGGTAATCGGCATGAGAAATCTTGCTTTTAATAATTTCATCTTCTAAATTTCCCCTCCCTTGATGGGAGGGGTCAGGGGAGGGTGAAGTATCGGGCTGCAAACTCGACACCCCCACCTAACCTCCCCCCTCAAGGGGGAGGAATCTAAACACTAAAACTTGACCTTGACTACTTCTTTTGCTTCTTTGGGAGCGTCAAAGAATGCACCATCTTTAAAACCGTACATACCGGCAAGCAAATTTGCAGGGAATGATTTAATTGTCTGATTATATACCTTGATCGCCTCGTTATATCTCATTCTTTCAACGGCGATTCTGTTTTCCGTTCCCGCCAACTCATCCTGCAGATGCATAAAATTCTGATTGGATTTCAGATCGGGATACTTTTCCACTACCAACAACATTCTGCTTAGAGCGCCGGAGAGTTCATTATTGGCAGCGATTTTATCAGAAATTGGTGCATTAGCGGTCCCGCCGACTTTGGAGCGGGCGTTGGTTACTTCTATCATGACATCTTTTTCCTGCTTGGCGTAACCTTTGACGGTTTCCACCAGATTGGGAATCAAATCAAATCGCCGCTGTAGTTGATTTTCCACCTGTGCCCAGGAACTTTTGACAGCCTGATCCAATTTGACAAATTTATTGTAATTGCCCGCGAAAAAAGAATAAGCCGCGATTGCCAGAAAAACAATTACTGCCAATACAATGATTAAAGTTTTCTTTTTTGAATCCATTTTTACCTCCTGAATTATGTAATGAGACTTACTTTATAATCCCACAGGATTGCGGGATAAGTAAATATTTTTAGTCGAATTATCCCGATGGCTTTGCCTATCGGGACTAATCTTTTTATTTATATTCCATCAACTATGTTGCAAATCTTTTCGACTTCGTGCAGATATTTTTTGAATATGTCCGCTACTTCTTCGCCGGATAGTTTATCCAAGCCTTCTTTAATATCGACACAACTTAAGAATACTTCCACATCAATCGCAAAAAGTTTAGCCACTTCTTTTATTGTATCGCGTCTCTTTTGCGGTACCGGTGCCTGCTTCAAATAAAGCAAGGCATTGAATATGGAAATAAATGCCGTAACGGAACGGCTGATAAGTTGTTTCAACTGCCGCGCGTTTCCTGCCGCTTCCAGATAACCATTGCGCAGCAGGATTAACTTCCCCTTCAGTTCCCTTTCAATTTGCAGACGTAAATCTTCCGGCTTGAATTTTAATTGTTCCAGAACATTTTCGCCGTAAATTAAAATATGGTTATTCTTCATATTCAGGAATTCTATCGGATAAGAATCAAGAGAACTTTCCATAAAAGCTTTTGTCATAATCAGCGGTACGGCTACGCTGCGTTTTTGCCAATGCTTAACCGTATCCAAAGCATTTTCCAATTTGTTGATGACCTCCGGTGTGACAATAATCAACAAATTAATGTCTGACTTTCCTTTTACATAAGAACCGCCGGCCGCGCTTCCATAAAGAATAAGAGAAATCAGATCTTTACCAAATACTTTCTTATAATCCTCAGTTAAAGGAACAAAAACATCCTGTGGTTTATCCGGTATTTTTGACATTTTATTCACCCTGAAATTATATTAAAAACCACGGCCGGCACCACCGCCGCCGCTCATTCCTCCGCCGAAACCGCCAAATCCTCCGCCGAAACCACCGCCGCCTCCGCCGCGGCCACCACTCAAAAATAAAAGTAATATCCAGGGAAGCATTTCCCTGCCTTTTCTTGTACCTAAAAGCAGAACCGCCGCGATGAAGAAAAAAATAAGCCCGAAAACGTTAACACCTTTTTGCTGCGCACGGTTGTGCGGACGATACGGCGCCGGAGAACCGGTCAATTGAACATTTGCATCCTTTGCAACGTAGGCGGAACAGGCATACATCGCATTATAAAGTCCTTTTCCGTAATTACCCTCTTTAAGAAACGGCACAACATACTTATCGAGTATTTCACCGACTAAACCGTCGGGCAGAATTCCTTCCACACCATAGCCTGTTTCAATACGGATTTTTCTTTCTTTTACAGTAAGAAAGATTAAAACGCCTTTATCTTCACCTTTTTTACCAATGCCCCACGCCTGATAGAGGCCGTTGGCATATATGGTGTAATCTTCATTCTCGCCAATCGAAGTCACAGTTGCCACGACAATCGCCGTGCCAGTTTTTTCCAAAATCTCCCTCGCGAGTGCTTCCATTTTAGAGGCGTTTTCCGCATCAATGACACTGGCAAAATCATTGACTGCCATATCCCGCGGCACCGGATATTTTTCGGCAGCAAAAACATTGCCAGCTGTCAGCAGCATCAATAGTGCAACCGCCAACAAACTTATTTTTTTAAATTTATTACCAAAAGATTTAATCTTCACGAATTACCAGAGTTTGAATTCTTTTTTAAACTATGCAGCCAACATAATCATTTATTAAGAAAAAGCAAGGCCACAGATAAAAGCATTACTCAATATTTTCGAAAAACTTTCTTTACTGCCATTACGGGCTTGAAGGCTGTATCGGAATGTCTTTGCGAGGAAGAGTAATGACCGAAGCAATCTCGTATCTAATTGATATCATAGAGATTGCCATCCGGCATACGCCGGACAGGCTGTTCACT
>AWGX01000064.1 GCA_000495415.1 Smithella sp. ME-1
AGACCCTCGCCTACTCCGATATACCTTACCGGCAGCGCCAGCTCGCTGGCAATACGGACCACTACTCCACCCTTGGATGTGCCATCAAGCTTTGTCAAAACAATGCCTGTTGCTCCGATCTCTTCTCTAAAAGTTTTAGCCTGGGCAACGGCATTCTGGCCTGTTGTCGCATCCAGAATCAACAATATTTCGGGAGACAATTCGGGCATTTCTTTGTTGATAATTCTTTTTACCTTTTTTAATTCTTCCATCAAATTCACTCTGGTATGCAGCCGACCCGCGGTATCAACAATAACAACTCCGGAGTATCCGGCTTTAATCTTTGCCATGGCGTCAAAGACAACCGCGGCCGGATCGGCATTCATTTTTT
>AWGX01000065.1 GCA_000495415.1 Smithella sp. ME-1
GACACAGTCTCTACGCGGGAATGATCCATGTTGGTATTATTATGAGACCATTAATAAGTTAAAATCAATTTTAATTTTCTTCTGGAGCATATCAGTTAAGACTAAGCAAAAAGGAAGCTTATGTTGAAAAAAGAAAACGGCTTTTCTTTACCAATTATTTTTAAATTTCCCGAATGGCCGAAATATTTATTTGTCCTCATTTCTCTTTTCATAGTTTTAATTTCAATTTATTCCAACAGCTTTTATGGTGACTGGCATTTTGATGATTACGCCAATATTGTCGATAATCCGTATATTCAAATAAAATCATTATCCTGGCCGGAAATAAAACATTGCATATACGGCCTTGAACAAGAAAGGCCGTCGCGGCCGCTGTCTTATTTAAGTTTTGCTTTAAACTATTATTTTCATGGCAAGGATGTATTCGGCTACCATGTAGTAAATTTTGCAATTCATTACCTTACTTCCGTGTTTCTGTTTTTATTTATTTTTAACACTCTAAAGCTACCCCGGCTAAAGAGCCAATATGAAAGTATTGCCTACCCGATAGCAATCTTAGCGACATTTTTCTGGGCTGTTCATCCTGTATGGGTCACTTCCGTCACTTATGTCGTTCAACGAATGGCATCCATGGCCGGACTTTTTTATATTGCATCAATGTATTTTTATTTAAAAGCCCGAACTAATTCAAAAACTAAATATTCATTAACGTTATTTGCATTCAGTCTATTGTTTGGACTGGCTTCGGTCCTTACTAAAGAAAATGCAGCGATGTTACCTGTCAGCATTCTTCTCTTTGATTTATTTCTTATAGCCGGCATTACTAAACAAAATGTTATCAAATACGCAAAAATCGCGCTTCTGCCTGTTATTGTTGTCTTAATTGCCGGTTTTATTTACGTTGATTTCTCCAATATTATAAACGAATACAAAATCCGTGACTTTACAATGTTCGAAAGAGTTATGACACAACCTCGTGTCATATTGTTTTATCTTTCTCTGTTACTATATCCGATCAGTTCGCGCTTAACTTTTCTTTATGATATAGAAGTCTCCCGTTCTCTGTTCCAGCCATGGACAACAATGCCATCGATTTTCTTAATATTATCCATTGTTATTTTTGCCCTTTATATTGCCCGGAAACGTCCCTTGATTTCTTTTTGTATTATCTTTTATTTTTTGAATCATCTTATTGAAGGCTCCATTTTTAATCTGGAGCTGATTTACGAACATCGCAACTATTTGCCGTCGATGCTTCTGTTCGTTCCTGTTGCTGAGTTCATAATTTACGCCATTGATTATTTTTCTTATAATAAAATTGTTCAGTTTATCGTCGCTCTGGGTATAGCTGTAATATTGATTGGAGAAGGCGATATCACTTACAACCGTAACAAAATAGTCTCTGATGATTTTCTCTTATGGTTTGATAATATTGAAAAATCTCCCGCCCTGAGCAGACCGCATGCCAACACGGGCAGAATATATTTTATTTACAATCAAAAAGAAAAGGCGCTTCAGGAATACAAAAAAGCAATGACTTTAAACAACTATGGAAACAATGATATCCTGGCTATTCAACAATGTAATCTGGGCATATTATATTTTGAAACAATGCAGGATGATCTGGCCATAGAATACTTTAGGAAATCTTCCGAAATACTTCCTGACTATATACAAACCAATATCCACATGGCAAAAATAAAACTGCGTCATAATAAAATCGAAGAGGCAAAACAAATAGTTTTAGATAAATTAAAAAAATACAGATCAGAGCCCAAGGTAATGGAACTATTAAGTCTTATACTAGTAAAAAATGGACAAATTAATAGCGCTCAATTTCTGGCCCGGAAACTCCTCGCAAAAGACACAGATTCAGTGCCTGCGCTGATGATAATGGCCGAAGTTTGCCGTATAAAAAACAATTACCCGGTTGCCATCTTATACTGGAAAGCTGTACGATCGCTTTCCCGATATAATGCTTTTGCCAATCTCGCTCTTATCGAATTATACGCAAATATTAAAGACACAAAAATGTTGAACGAGGAAATCCGCTTATTATTTTACTTGAAAGGTTCTTTAAAATTAAGAGAATACATTAAGCTTTTAAATAAAGATGAAAACTTAAATATATATGCTCCTAAAATTGAAAATTTTTTATTTATCACGAAGAAATGCTTAAATGGCAGTTAAAAAACAATAGATAGTCGTCCCTGAAAAAGTCACAT
>AWGX01000066.1 GCA_000495415.1 Smithella sp. ME-1
CGGATACTGAATTCTGCTGATACCCGCCAGATCGGCCCCCGCGTAAGTGCACCAGTTGCAGACGATGGCGGCGATTTTCGGCTCCCATTCTTTGTTTGCTAAGTTTTCAGTCATATATTCTCCTTCCGTTGGATAAGAAGCATCCTGATGCGGCGTCTATATATGACCAAAATGAATAAGTCAAATCACTAAAAGGAATATCCAAGGGGAGGTTATACTCAATGGTTATAACAATGTTTGCGCCGCAATGAGCTTAGGCAAACAATGCGTTCCCTCTCATTACGGCGCAATGATAATAGATAATTAATTGAATTGAAATGCTACTCTTTCACCAGCAGAACATTGACTGCCTTGACGACGATTTTTACTTTATCACCTTTCTTGATGCCCAGTTCTTTCAGGGAATTCGTTGTCATGACCGATTCCATAAAATCACCGCCTCCGGTTTTTACTTTCACCTCACACATTACCGCGCCTTTCTTAATGCTTTCCACGTTCCCGACAATTTGATTTCTTGCACCGTACTTCATGGCTTCCTCCTGTCGTTTGATGATATTGTTTGTTGAATCGAGAAAAAAACAATACGTCGAGCAATTCTCATGCTTAGTATTTTAGCGTCATCACACAAATAATAATAATGAATTATTGTAATATTTACTATAAATCATGATAACGTTCAATACTGCTCCCACGTCATTCTCTGCATCTTTACCGTTCGGATTCAATGAATCGCAGACCCACTCAAAATGCGACAGATTATCATCAGAATCGGAGCGTCGCGGTCAGCCGCAACGGATGGCGTAAAAGATTGAGGGCGTCCTGAATGTTTTGCACAACAGCGTCTGCGGCAAGAAGCGCTTCCCCGGCACATCCCTCTGTTTGAATCACGGCGATCCCCAGTTCAGCCTCCTTGAGCATCAATGCGTCATTTCTGCCATTCCCTATGCAAACGGTTTTATGTTCGTCCAATTTACGGACATAATCTGCCTTCGCCTGCGCCTGATTTTCTTTGGCAATCACAACAATTTCACAGGGGATGCCTTTCAGTTCTTCTTTCACACCTCCAAACGTATCGGCCGTCAGAATATGAATGGCCAAGTGCTGCGAGAGTTCGGTCAGGAGTTCCTTGATTCCGGTGATGAGATGTCCATCACAGGCAATCGTTCCATTGTAATCCAGAACAAGGAAGGACAAAGAAAGCGTCTTGTAACCTGGAACATTCAATTTCAACATTCAAAATCGCCTCCTCAATGGGTGTGATATTAACATTTTCAACTAATGAAATCATTATAATTTTGGTTTAACTGCATTATAACCAAATAGAATAATGACATTTCCGATATTCCTTTTATGAATTTGCTTTTCAGGAAACCAGTTGTTAGAACTCGGGCAAATTTATAAAGGGGGTTTCATTAATGAAAAACATTTTTTCCTCCCGCGTGGGAATAATCATTGTCGGCGCTATCATCGGCATCGGGGCGGCCCTGCTTCAGTATTTCGGCAATCCGCCGAATATGGGCATTTGCGTAGCCTGCTTCGAACGGGATATCGCCGGAGCGTTGGGTTTGCATCGTGCTGACGTTGTCCAGTATCTGCGTCCGGAAATTATGGGCTTTGTCCTGGGCGCGTTTATCATGTCTGCTTTTGCCGGCGAATACAAACCGCGCGGCGGTTCTTCTCCGTTAATCCGCTTCTTTCTGGGAATGTTCGCGATGATCGGCGCGCTGGTGTTTTTGGGTTGTCCCTGGCGCGCGCTGCTTCGTCTGGCCGGCGGTGACGGAAACGCCATTTTAGGCCTGTTGGGTTTGGGTACAGGAG
>AWGX01000067.1 GCA_000495415.1 Smithella sp. ME-1
TTAAGATCCATGCCTGCTTATATTTCCGGTGAAGGTTTTAATATTGCCGGCGTTAAATGCGTTAACGTTCATCCTGAAAATGCGGCAGGCCAAATGCCTAGCGTCATGGCTGTTATAATTCTGAATGATCCTCGAACAGGATTTCCATTGGCCGTCATGGACGGCACCTACCTGACTTGTATTCGAACCGGCGCTGCCGGAGCAGTAGCGGCAAAATACCTTAGCCGGACAGATTCGGAAGTCGCGGGATTCGTCGGTTGCGGTGCTCAGGCGCGAACGCAGTTGTCCTGTTTACTGGAGGTTCGTAATATCCGAAAAATCAAAGTGTGGCAGTTTCCAAAAGACAAAGAGTGCGTTCGGGAATTCAAAAAGTGGGCACAAACGAACTATGGAATAGAAATCATGGTTTTTTCCTGCATGGATGATGTTACGATGAATTCAGATATTGTCGTCACCACAACACCATCGCGTGTTCCTCTGGTGAATTGTGTTTCTCCGGGAACTCACATCAATGCCATAGGAGCAGATGCACC
>AWGX01000068.1 GCA_000495415.1 Smithella sp. ME-1
ATGGGGTTTCCTTGTTCGTAGGCATAGGTATTCCTGTTCCTGTTTTGGATGAAGACATGGCTCTATTCACCGCAGTGAAAGATGAAGATATCTATACTCAAGTTTATGATTACAGTATGGATTATCCTAAAGGCAACCCCAAGCCTTTGGCAGAGGTTAGTTATAAAGATTTGCGCAGCGGAACCATTATTATTGACGGGAAAAAAGTGATTACAGCACCTCTGTCCAGTTATTACAAAGCCAGACAGATTTCCAATATATTAAAAGATTGGATTGAAAGAGGTAAATTCATTCTCGGGGAACCGCAGCAGGTTTTGCCTTCCGTGTAAATCTATAATCCTGATTTTAAAATATTTATTAAAAACATTTTTCTTCATGGGAAAGGAATTGCGTTTATTTTTGTCTGATGAAGCAGGTAGTTTCTTCACGAGAATAAGTGTCAATATTAATTAATATTGATTAATATTAATTAATATTA
>AWGX01000069.1 GCA_000495415.1 Smithella sp. ME-1
GAAGTGCAGGAGAAGGTGCTGGATTAGTGATTTTTCAAAAATACCGACTATATCGAAGAGTTGACAAAGGAACTGAGCGCCATTCTGGCTTCCACTCATCACAGCGGTTATTGGCATTCGTTTCTGAAAATTCTGGGCCGTTAGGTTTGAATGACGGCACGCGAATGTCTTCTCCACGCAACCGTCCACATTCCGTTGCACCTTTGCGACTTTCTGAGGAGATCGGGTTGCTGGTGGCAACGTTTGCGGAGCGGCGCGTGCGATTGCACGAAGTAGTGGAGGTGACCCAAGGTCGGGGATATACGCTGTTGCTGATTCTACTCGCCTTGCCGTTTTGCACGCCGATTCCGTTGCCGGGAGTTTCTATGCCATTTGGGATGGTGATCGCAATCATTGGATTTCGGTTGACGCTGCGCCAACAGCCGTGGTTACCCGAGCGGCTGTTGGCGACGAAACTGCCACAAACATTTTTTCCGCGGTTTCTGGCAGCGACGCGGCGATTGGTACGCGGCATGGAATGGTTCGCGCGGCCTCGTTGGGTATTTTTGGTGGATACAAGTTTTTTGCACCATGTTTATGGTGCGATGATTCTTGTATCCGGATTGTTGCTGTTGTTGCCGGTTCCCTTGCCGTTCAGCAACGGGCTGCCGGCATTGACAGTGGTACTCCTGGCGGCGGCATTGTTGGAACGAGACGGTTGTTTAGTGCTGGCTGGCCTGTTGATGTTTACACTTACGGCGGTGTATTTTAGCACATTGTTGGTAAGCGGGTCGGCCCTGACGGAGTGTCTGCATCAATGGGGAAGCTATCTGTTCACTGGTGGCACCAACGATGTTCGATGACCAAGGGAACAAAGGGGACGGTTCCCGGCATGTGCAGTCCTTGGAAGGCTTTCCTGTCCAAGTAGTCGAAATACCGCAGGACCGAAGAAGATTTGAGAAAGTTCGTTATGGTTATGGCAGGGTGAATGGAGATCAGATTATCCCTATGTCGTAATTGGATGCGATATTCTGACCAATTCTCCTTCAGCATTTCAAAGAGATAACTCCAAACGGATTATACCATTCTAAATCAAAGATGAT
>AWGX01000070.1 GCA_000495415.1 Smithella sp. ME-1
TTTCCCCTAAATCAACCCCTTCACCAGCCCAAGGTTGTTTCGAAAATAAAGCATTGAAATACGACGCGTCACCGCTTACACGTGGACTTTCAATCATCACCTGAACTCCGTTAATAATAAAGAACGCACCCATTGCCACAGCCGCGACGCTCAGAAATACTATTTTCGCCAACAGGCTGAATATTATTTTTTGTTCTTTTTCGTCATTTTCAAACAAACGGAATATTATATA
>AWGX01000071.1 GCA_000495415.1 Smithella sp. ME-1
AAAGCTTAAAGTCGTCATTGTAAGGGATATTTAATTTGTCAAATTCTTCCTGATCGTAACTTTCAGCGATTTCGTCGTATTCTTGCTTTGTAGGATGATATAGTTCCTTACACTTCTTGCAAAGAGTTCGTACAAGGCGTTGAGCGAGAATACCTAACAGAGCATCGGCGAAATTAAGAGGATCAATACCCATATCCAGAAGGCGTACAATAGTTTCCGGTGCGCTGTTTGTGTGCAAAGTGCTGAATACAAGATGACCGGTAAGCGATGCTTCCACACCAATCTTTGCCGTTTCGTAGTCGCGCATTTCACCGACCATTATGATGTCGGGATCGGCACGCAGAAACGCGCGCATA
>AWGX01000072.1 GCA_000495415.1 Smithella sp. ME-1
CCCTGTAGGGAGCATCGGCAAAGGAATGCTCTTTTTGTTTGACTGTAATTGATTCTCCGGTTTGCTCCAATACCTCCAGTGCACGAATTACTCTCACCGAATCGTTGGGATTAATTTGTGCAGCAGCAACTGCATCTCTTTTTAATAGTAAATCATAAAGATATTTCTTGCCGTGCGTGTCACGCAGCATTCGATAATGATTTCTGATCTTTTCATCAACATCAGGCGTATCAATAATCCCTTTGAGCAGCGCTCTGATATACAATCCTGTTCCGCCGACGACAAAAACAGGTGTCCTCTTTTCTGACAATTCAGAAATTATCTTTCGTGCTGATTCGGCAAATAAAGCGGCATTAAACTCTTCATCAGGATTAACAATATCTATCAAATGATGCCTGATGCCCCTTCTCTCTTCCATTGTCGGTTTTGCTGTACCGATATCCAGATAACGGTAGACCTGCATGGAATCGGCGCTGATGATTTCTCCGCCGAATTCCAGTGCCAGATTTACAGCCAATTGAGTCTTGCCGGTAGCAGTAGGCGAATTGATTATTACCAATGGCAACTTTTCCATATGTGATTTTATTTCCTTTTAAACATTCTTTCGATTTCGCTTAAGGAAAAGTTGATAGTTATTGGACGTCCATGAGGACAGGTAAGATTAAAAGGCGTAGCTTCCAGCTCACGGCACAAAGCGGCAACATCTTCATGGGAAAGAACTTTGTTTGCCTTAATTGCCGCACGGCAAGCCAACGATGCCAGAATTTTTTCTCTTTTCTCCTGTAAGGAAGGCGTTTGGTTCTGATCGCTTAGTTGATCCGAGATATCGGAAATTATCTCGCTTATTTTAATCTGTGCAAGGGTTACCGGAACTGCTTTGACGGCGACAGCGTCCCTGCCGAATATTTCTATTTCCAAGCCAATCTCCTGCAATAAATCAATGTAATCTGAAAACAATGTTATTTGTCCCGGCGTCAGGTTGATGATTTCCGGCATTAGTAGTGACTGACGTATAAC
>AWGX01000073.1 GCA_000495415.1 Smithella sp. ME-1
TGCCCATGAAATCCGTAATCCGCTCAGCTCCATTAAAGGATTTGCGGTCTACTTTAAAGAAAAGCTGTCCGGTAATGAAGAAGATGAGCAGACAGTGGATGTTATGATTGCTGAAACAGAAAGACTCAATCGCGTAATAAGTCAGCTAATTGAATTTGCTAAACCGTTGGAGTTAAATAAAGAAACAGTGCAGTTCGTAGAATTAGTACGGCATGCAATAAAGTTAATTGATGTTGAAGCGAAAAAAAATAAAATCAACATTGAAGTTGATATTACCGTTGATTTACCGGCAGTAGAGGTTGATTCCGATAAGATCAAGCAGGTTCTGCTCAACATTTTCCTCAATGCTCTTGAGGCAATGAAGGATGGCGGTAATTTGAGAATTGAAGTAAAACGCGAAACGGACAATCTGACTGTAACAATTTCCGATACCGGTATGGGAATAGAAAAAACGGATTTGCCCCGAATATATGATCCTTATTTTACTTCGAAACCGGCAGGAACCGGACTGGGATTGGCGATAGTACAGAAAATTATGGAAGCACACGGCGGCAGGATAAATGTGGAAAGCGTTACCGGAAAAGGTACGAAAGTAATTCTGTGTTTCCCTTTAAAGCACATTAAACATTAAGGAATGTACATGAAAATAAATCAATCGATTTTAATTGTGGATGACGATTTTGCCCACCGTACCATGCTCAAGAAACTGCTGGGGGGGTGGGGCTATGAGATATTCGAAGCCGATGATGGTTCATGTGCAATTGAAAAGGTGCATAAACGATCATTTGATTTAATTTTGATGGATATCAGAATGCTTAATGTTTCCGGTATTGAGGCGCTGGAAAAAATCAAGATTATCAATCCTGCTATTCCCGTTATCATTATGACTGCTTATGCTTCCGTTGATACAGCAGTTGCCGCTTTGAAGAAAGGAGCTTATGATTATCTAACCAAACCACTGAATTTCGATGAGCTCAAAATTGCCATCAGTCATGCCACTGAACACAGCCAGCTCAAAAAAGAAAATGAATATTTGAGAGAAAAATTGGATGAGAAATTCGACAGACAAAAGATGATCGGCCACAGTCCCTTGATGGTTAATCTTCTGGAAACCGTTGCGCAGGTAGCTGCAACAGAAGCCACTGTCCTGATTACCGGTGAATCGGGCACAGGAAAGGAAATGATTGCCAATATTATTCATTATAACAGTTCGCGCAAAGACGCGCCGTTTATAAAAATAAATTGTGCAGCGCTGACCGAATCGCTCTTGGAATCAGAACTTTTCGGACATGAGAAGGGAGCTTTTACCGGAGCGGATAGAAAAAGGGAAGGCAAATTCCGGCAGGCGGAAGGCGGCAGCATTTTTCTGGATGAAGTCAGCGAAATGTCGCCGGCGATGCAGGTAAAGCTCTTGCGGATTTTACAGGAAAGAGAATTAACCCCCGTAGGCAGTGCTGAAGTAATCGCTGTAAATGTGCGCGTGATTGCCGCTTCCAATAAGGATTTGAGAAAAGAAATGGAGCAGAAACGTTTTCGCGAAGATCTTTTTTACAGACTCAATGTTGTGATGTTAAATGTGCCGCCATTAAGAGATAGAAAAGAAGATATCCCTCTCTTGGCCCAGCATTTTCTGGAAATGTTTACTATAAAAAATAAGAAAAGTATCAAGGGCTTTACGCCGCAATCGCTCGGAAAGCTTACGCAATATAAATGGCCTGGTAATGTTCGTGAACTGATGAACGCGGTGGAGCGGGCTGTTGTCCTGTCCCGTTCAGAATATATTGATGCTGATGAACTCGTACCACTGATGACGGATAGTTTAGTTGCCGACGCTGAACTGTCTGATTCTACCGATAATATGTCGCTGGATAAAATGGAAAAAAGAAGTATACTGGAAATGATTAATACCTGCGGCGGCAATAAAAGCGAAGCTGCCCGCCGCCTGGGCATTACGCGCAAGACCCTCCGGAAAAAACTGGATAAATATGAAAAAACTGGTTAACTTAAAACAAGATTTTATGTATATTCACACCCGAATATTTTTATTGACTAAAGATAAGTATCTGTAAAAATAAAACCGGCAGGTATTAACTAAACTAATATAAAACCATTTTAAGCATAAAACATAAAGGAGAATCGTTATGAAAAATAAAAGTAAACTGATTCAACTTTTTATAATTGTCTTTGCAATTATTTTAGCTTTGCCGGTTTACGCTAAATCGCCAGACGTTGCCAATGATAAAGATGTGCAGGAAATATTGGAACAGGGCTGGCAGTTATTGAGCGTAATGCACAAGGATAAAACCAGTCTGGATAAGGGTATCGCCGTATACAAGAGCGCTCTGGAAAAATATCCTCAGGAGAAAGAGCTTCTTTCCTGGAAAGTGGCCGAGATGACGTTTAAGAAAGCTGATGAAGAACTAGACAAGAAGAAAAAAGAAAATCTCTATAAAGAAACACTGAGCTATTCACAAAAAGCGATACAACTTAATCCTCAATCAAGTGGGGGTCATTACTGGGCAGGATTAGCATACGTAAGAATTGCTGAGCTTTCCGGTGTGATAAGTGCCATAGGGCAGGTAAATAAAGCAAAAAAAGAGTTTGAAAAAACGATAAACATTAATCCTGATCACAGGTTCGCGATACTTTCTAATGCCGTTCTGGCGGCTATATATCTTGGAATGCCGTGGCCTATGAACGACAATAAAAAAGCGGAGAAATATGCTGAAGAAGCAGTTAAAAAAGATCCCAATCTTACCCTTGCCAGTGTGAACCTTGGTAAATCTTATCTAAATCTCAAAAAATACGACAAGGCAAAAGATGAACTTAATCGGTGTTTATCGACAAAAAGCCCTACTTATGTCTGGGACGCTGAATTGTATGACTGGCCTGGGGCCAGAAAGCTTCTCAAAGAAATCGAAAACAAAAAATAACAAGCTTATTAACAGTCCAACAATAGTA
>AWGX01000074.1 GCA_000495415.1 Smithella sp. ME-1
CCAATAAGATAATTGATTATGTTAACGGCCGAGCTGACATTGATAAAAAAATAATCCGCACAATTGGCGATCCTGGAAAACGTTTCAATGAAGATTTTCTGCGAATGCTCAGAGCTGTTCGTTTTGCCGCCAATCTTGATTTCGTCATCGAACCGGCAACACAGCGGGCTATTAAGAAAAACGCAGAGAAAATAAAACAAATCAGCGCGGAGAGATTACGCGAAGAACTCGGTAAAATTCTGACACGTGGCGGCGCACGCCATGGCTTCAAGTTAATGTATGGTACAGGCATCCTGAAGTCAATTCTTCCTGAGGTTGAAAAACTGAAAGGTGTGGAGCAACCACCGCGTTTTCATCCGGAAGGTGATGTCTGGCAGCATACCTTGAATATGCTGGAGCTGTTGCCAAAAGGTGGAGAGACCGATGAAAATCTTTGTCTGGCATGGAGTGTACTTTTGCATGATATCGGTAAAGCCGTAACCCGCACGGAAGATGAAAACGGTGTTCATTTTTACGGGCATGTTCAGCAGGGAGAAAAAATTGCTGATGATATAATGCAGCGGCTGAAGTTTTCCAATGCGCAAAGAGAAACAGTGCTTAATCTCATTCACTATCATATGGTTTTTATGAATGTGCAAAAAATGCGTCCGGCCCGTCTCAAGCGATTTTTACGTATGCCGGATTTCGATTTGCATTTGGAGTTGCACAGGCTCGATTGTCTTGCCAGTCACTGTATGCTGGATAATTATGAATTCTGTCGCGATCAGCTTCGATTATTGGATCAGGTAGATTTGCATCCTCCACGTTTATTAACCGGTGATGATTTGATTGTCATGGGATTTGCTCCCGGAAAAATTATCGGGAAAATTCTGATGGCTTTAGAAGAAGAGCAACTGGAAGAAAGAGTCCGGACAAAAGAAGAAGCAAATAATTATGTACGCGCAAAATGGATGAAACAATGAAAAAATGCAAATGGAAAATAATATTTATATTTCTTCTTGTTCCGTTGTTCATTATTTCATGCTCTCGTGCTCACCGTACTACTAGGTGGGTACCGCCATTGTTTCCCAAAACTGTAAAGCAGAAACCAATTCTGGAATTAATGGGATACACGATTCAAGCCGGAGCGTTTAAAAAAGTGGAAAACGCAGTGCGTTTAACGGAGAGATTAAAGAATAATCATGGTCTCGATGCCACATACTTTCTTGCTTCTGATAAATTCTTTAAAGTCCGTTTCGGAAACTTTACCACGCGGGAACATGCCCGAAAAAGAGCACAAAGCCTCAAAGAAGCAAAAATTATCGAAGAATATTATATAGTTCAGCCTGAAGAATACTCGGTTGCCAGGCAAAAACAATACGGTACTGATTACTTAAGAGAGGCATTGGTAAAGACGGCGAAAGATTTCATCGGAGTTACTTATCTATGGGGTGGAACGTCTTCCGATGACGGTTTTGATTGCAGTGGATTGACAATGACCGTCTATCAACTGAATGGTCTGAATCTTCCTCGCAATTCAAAAAAACAATTTGATGTTGGCACCGCCGTAAATAAAAGTGATTTGCAAAAAGGTGACCTTGTATTTTTTTCCGAAAAAGGAAAAAGCAATGTATCTCATGTCGGTATTTATATTGGAGATGGAAAATTTATTCATGCTTCATCTCACGGTAAGAAAATTCAGATTGATTCTCTTTCTTCCAATTATTTTACAAATCAATATATGGGATCGAAAACATATCTTTGATTGAAAAAGTGCTGAATAATTTGCGAGAGTGATTTACGCTGATTATGAGTCGAATAATTCAAAAAAGATAAAAATAATCTTTGCCATCATTAAAAAGAAAAATGTTAACGATCTGTTGTTTTCTGATTAATTATAAAAATTAGTCGCTGTTCGTTACATGTCTATACAAAATATTCGCTATGCTGATATTTTGTATCATCGGGAAACCCTTGCCAGCTCTGGAATTCATCACTGCCAAGTAAATGTACAGAACGTGTGAAATATTATTTCACGCTGATTGATTATTCGTTTTTATGAAAAATGACCATCGATAAGCTGTAAATAATAATTTAAAAAAAGTATTATTTTGTGTGTTTTTTGTTGACGGGGTGGAAAAAATAAAGTAAAATTTAATCAAGAGATGGAATTGGAAGTGTTTAAATCCAAAAATTTTATAAAGGAGGCTTCACCTAATGGCAACAGCAAAGAAGAAAGTAGTAAAGAAAAAAGCAGCTCCAAAGAAAAAAGCAGTAAAGAAAGTCGTAAAGAAAAAAGTAGTTAAAAAAGTTGCAAAGAAGAAAGCAGCTCCAAAAAAGAAGAAATAAAAAATAACTTTTCGTTGTTCAAATTCTAAACGGGAAAATTGGCGGCAACAGGAAATTAAAAAGTTGCCGCCAATTTTTTTGTTTAATGATGAAACAAGTTCTGTCTTTATGTAAAAGCGTATCCGGAAGGCAGCCGCATCTCCGTTTTTGATTCCTGAAAATATATGATTAAAATACTTGCAAGTAATAAAACAAAAGTATTAAAACATTTACGCAATATTTGAAATTCGGAGTATGTTGTGCGGGAGTCATTAAAGGGGAAAATAGCTATAATATTATACAGTTGTGTTCTGATGGGAATTATCGGTTGTGCCGGAATACAGAAATACATCCCTGCGCCCCCTGATTTAATTACTAAAGTAGAATTAAAAAATACTTACGATGGCGATATACCGAAAAAATTGCTCAGGCAAATAAAGTGGGCAGGCATATCTTCGGATTGGGCGACGCCTTATATTTATATGAATATAGCCGCGCATTTCGAGTCTGTTGGAGATGAATTGAGAGCCATTCATTTTTATGATCGTGCGATAAATGAAGCAGGTAAAAGAAATGACGTATACGGAGAGGGAACAATAACAAATAAAAAACTTCTTGCCATGTATAAATTCGGTAAGAAGCAGGACGCTTATAATATAATTGTCGAAAAAGAAAAAGCATGGTCAAAATCACCTCTCAATATATTTGTTGTGCAAAGTTATGCGAATTATTATTTGATGAGCGGTGAATATGACAAAGCTATAAAATATTTTCGACAATCGCGCGATTTCAACAAAAATTATCAAAGTAATTTTAATTTGCTTATGCTGCGCCGTGATAGTGAAATGAATTACGGAATAGCAATAATTCTTGCAGATTATATTCCTGCATTGATTGCCGGATTAAAATCTATGGATTTCAATGAATCATTCATAAGAGAAATTCGTAAAAATACTGACGAAGGTATTTCCTGTTTGCATCACGTTACGATTCTAAATAAAGAAATTAGCAAATCAAGAATTGGTCAATATACTTCAGATATCGTTTTTCAAACCATGGAATCAAATGTAGATAACTATTTGGGTTTGGCTTACGGTATCAAAGGCAACTTTCCCGAAGCAGTTGAGAAGCTAAACGCATCAGCTAAACTATCGAGGAAAATATATTATCCGATCGGCGAAATAAAAAGGATGTTTTTTCGAAATCAGATTTATCTGTTGGAAAAAAATATGGCAGCAGGGCAAAGAGCAGCCCTAGAGCTGAATGAACTTGCTTTTAAATATCATCTTCCTTTTTACCAAATATGGTCAAAACTTATTCTGTCATATTATAAATCGATGATAGGCAATAATTCTCAGGCAATTGATTTGCTTGAAGAGGCTATTGCTATTATGGAAAATCGTTATCCCGAATTTCCGGCAGATATGATTCAAGAAGCTTGTTTGTTAAACAAAGAGGATCTTTACAAAGAATTAACCGAACTTTTAATCGAAGAAGGTGATTATACAGGAGCATGGGCGGCGGCCGAGCGTGAAAAGTATTCACAAATGGTTGCTTTGCTCACAGGAGAAGATATTGGAAAAAACAAAATTGAGACAGAATTAATCGAAAATATTAAAACTCATTACAAAGAAATGACTGATGGCTATAAAAAAATGTATGAGGTCTTTGATGATTATAATGCTTTAAAAGAAACCATGAATCAAATTGAAAAAGCCGAAAATGGGCGTCTTGATGCAATTAAGAGAATAAAAGAGCAAAACGAAGAGCTATCTTCGCTGGTTTCCGTTGAGCCTTTGGACACAGAGAATCTGCAACAATTACTTGATAAAAATACGACTGTCTTCAGCTATTATGTTACAGATAAGATACTTTATATCTGGGCAATAACTAAGGATAAAATAAATCTGGAAAAAATAAAAATTGCCAGAGAAGAAGTTGCTAAAATGGTATCATCTTTTGTCGCGGCAATTCTGGCTAAAGATAAAAAACAAACAGAATCTTTATCGGAAAAAATTTATAACATTTTCTTGAAACCTGTAATTCCTTTTGTATCGGGAGACAGGATAGGCGTTATTCCACATGGACCGCTTTACTGGTTGCCGTTCGCGGCAATTAGCTCTAAGGGACAATATCTTGTTGATGGTTTTTCCATTTTTTATTTGCCTAACGCTGGTATGATTAAATATGTATTAAAAAAACAAATGCCACAAGAGATGAAAGTATTGGCATTTGCTAATCCTGATTTAGACGAAAAACAACTTGAATTTTCTTATACTAAAGCGGAAGTAGAAAACATTGAAAAAAATATTCCACAAACAACTATTTTTCAAGGAAACGAAGCAACAAAAGCTAAAGTAAAAGAAAACATCAGCAACTACGATGTAGTTCATTTTGCCATCCCGGGAATTTACGAAAAAAGTGTACCTGTAAAATCAGGACTAATATTTACTTCAGCTCACCCAGATGACCGTCGCCTTACCGCTGGTGAAATATTTAAGTTAAAATTTAAAGGACGCGCGATACTGATGAGCTCCTGTCACGTTCTTTCGGAACTTTCATTAAACGGGGCTGAAATTGCAACGTTAAATACATCCTTTGTATATGCAGGTAGTCCGTCTGTTGTGTCAACCATCTGGAACATTGAGGATAAATCCAGGGTGAACTTTATGGATATCTTTTATAGTAATCTGAAAAAAGATGAAAGTATCGCCGATTCATTAAGAACGACTCAAAATGAAATGATCAAGCTTGGTTATCAGCCTTATGACTGGGCGGCATTTATTCTAACGGGCAAATATTAATATGTTGATAAAAATATACGGATCAAAAACAGTAATAGTGATAAAAAAAGGTTCGCAAAGCTTTTTGTTGACTGTAGCTATAATTAAAGATTAATATTTAACTCCAGCGTTAAGGAGCAGTTCAAGATGAATAAAAAAAATAAAAATGAGATTAAGTTTAAAAATATGCTGGTAACAGGTGGTTGTGGATTTATCGGGAGTAATTTTATCCGTTATTTAATTAAGAATAAAAATTATTCCGGCAGAATAATTAACGTGGATTGTTTGACATATGCCGGTAATCCGGAAAATTTGGCTGAGATAGCGGCTGATTATTCTTCGCGGTATATCTTTCAAAAAGTCAACATATGTGATGAAGCAAAACTTAAAAAGATATTTTCAAAATATGATATTGATGGCGTATGTCATTTTGCCGCCGAATCGCACGTTGACCGTTCCATAAAAAACCCGGGTAATTTCATCCAAACGAATATTATCGGAACTTTTAACCTTCTGGAGTCGGCTAAGGCCTGTGGAGATAAGTTTAAGCTCTTCCATCATGTCAGCACTGATGAAGTTTACGGCAGTTTAGGAAACAAAGGTTTTTTCCGTGAAGACACACCGTATCGTCCGAACAGTCCGTATTCAGCATCAAAAGCGGCTTCCGATCATCTTGTTCGTGCCTACTGTAAAACATTTGCCTTGCCCGTGACTATTTCCAACTGTTCCAACAATTACGGCCCATACCAGTTTCCGGAAAAACTTATTCCGCTCATTATTCTTAATGCTCTTGAAGGGAAACCACTGCCGGTATACGGCGACGGGAAAAATGTCCGCGACTGGCTTTATGTTGAAGACCATTGCGAAGCAATCTGGAAAATTATGACAACAGGAAAAAAGGGCGAAACGTACAATGTCGGTGGCAGCGCGGAAATGGAAAATATTTTAATTGTGCAAATGATCTGCGATATTCTTGATGAAATAAAACCTGCCAGGAATGGCGAGACCCGGCGCAGTTTGATTACTTTTGTAAAGGACCGTCCAGGTCATGATCGCCGATACGCAATAGATTTTTCTAAAATAAAAAAAGAATTAAACTGGTTTCCGAAAGAATCTTTTGACTCCGGTCTGAGGAAAACAATAAAATGGTATTTGCATCAGAAGAAATGGATTAAAAATATCAAAACCGGCGCCTATCAGAAGTGGCTTAAAGAACAATACGGTTAATATAATTATTTAATGTTTTCAGCAAAAACTTTTTTCCTGTAATCTTCAATTTTCAAAAATCTGACTTTATGCTAGATTGCAAATAGTAATCGTTAGAAATTCATCTTTATTTTATTAAGATAAGTATAAACATTGTTATGATAAAAACTATATAGGATAGGAGGTTGCTGATATGAAAAAAATAATGAGAAGCATGGTTATCGTTGTTTTTATTTTATGTTCGAGTGTATGCGCTTTGGCCGATCAATCCAAGCCGCAAATGTTTCTGCAGACTGAGAGCCCAAAATCATTATCGGAGACTATAAAGGTATTTAGAGAGGAGGTCGCAGCTGGTGGATGGTCAATACTAAATGCAACAAATATGGCCGGAATCCTTTCCGAGAAAGGATATACTATTTTCCCTGTACTGATTTTCGATGTATGCAGCGGTAAATATAGTGCAAAAATTTTGGCTAAAGATGAAAATCGGTTTGTCACGCCCCTCATGCCGTGCAGGATAAGCATTTATCAAACCAGCCAAGGTGAAGTAATAATTGCTCGTTTGAATGCAAAAAGCATGGCTCCCATGTTCAGCCCCGAGTTGGCTGAAATTATGACGAGATCCGGCGGTGAGATAGAAGTAATTATTGAGAAAACAATCTCTCGTTTAAAACAAGCAAAAAACAAATCATAATCAGCCGCTAAAGCCGATCGCGGCCCCGTGGGCCGCTCCGGCTTAGCTTTTCGTTGAACCTTTCAAATAGTAATCCTTAATTCTAACAGATGTCCACTATTGAACAGTTGAAGGTGAAGTCCGTAGCAAAAGATATTTTCTCCCTTTGCTCCACCAAATATTCTCATTCATCCTCTGTTAATTATTGCACTTGTAGTTATAAGATAAATTTGTCAGTATATAGATGTAACAATCTAACCGGGGAGAAAATTATGACGATAGTAACCAGGTTTTAAAGCGTTTTTTTCTTGAGGAGTGTTGAATAATTTGTTAATTAAACAATAAATTAAATATTTTATGAAAGTATGAAAGGAGGAAATCATGTCCAAATCTGAAGATAACTTAAAGGAAGCTTTTGCCGGAGAGTCTCAGGCAAATCGCAAATATCTGGCTTTTGCTGCCAAAGCTGATCAAGAAGGATTTGCTCAGGCGGCAAGGTTGTTTAGAGCGGCGGCAGAGGCAGAAACGGTCCACGCTCACGCTCATCTGCGAGCATTTAAAGGAATCAAATCTACAAAAGACAATTTACAGGAAGCAGTAGCCGGAGAAACTCATGAGTTCAAAAGCATGTATCCTGCAATGATTGACACAGCGAAGGCCGAAGGAAATAAAGAGGCAGAGCGGACATTTCACTTTGCCAACGAAGTGGAAAAAATGCATGCCGGATTATATCAGCAAATGTTGAATAATCTGGATAACACAAAAGAGTCTTATAATTATTATGTTTGCCCCGTGTGCGGCTATACTTCGGAAAAGGAAGCGCCAGAAACTTGTCCGATCTGTGGCGCCAAAGGGAAAATGTTTAGAAAGGTTGATTGATTTATTATTTTTCAATCTACTGTTATTACTGACAGTGGGTCTTCATTAAGATAAGTGCAATTAAAAGTTTATTATGTGCTCGAAAGGAAAGTAAGGATTAAAGATTCATAATGAAA
>AWGX01000075.1 GCA_000495415.1 Smithella sp. ME-1
TTTTTTTGATGATAAATATAAGTTGACCACTGAAGCAAAGAAAGTATCAGAAAGAAATGGCGCCGGCAAAGTTATCAGGGCTTTTTTCGAATATTTGAAGACTGCCACAGGAACTCCTGTGGATATCTATTCATCAGCCATTAAATATACAAAGGGGAAAACAGGAGCAAAGGGAAAAGAACTGTTTATGCCCATTCGAGCGGTCATTACCGGAAAGGTTCATGGCCCTGAACTAGACAAAGTGTTTGAGATATTAGGTCAGGAAACCGCTTTAAAAAGGTTGAAATCATTTAACGGCTA
>AWGX01000076.1 GCA_000495415.1 Smithella sp. ME-1
TAAATTAATTACGACACAGTCTCGTAGGCCGGCATCCATATAATCTTCCCTCCCTTGAGGGGAGGGACCGAGGGTGGATGTTCGTCATACCGGCCAAGCCTGTCCTCGACCTGATCGGGGAGCCGATATCCAGTTTCTATTATTTTTAACACAGAACGTAGAACTTGTTTTTTTCTTTTCACCATTCCCCATTTGGTGACACTCGCAGAAAACTAGCTTCGCGACGTTTGATGCGTTAGTGGAATCCCGACGTCGTCGGGACAAAGCGGAGTGGGGCACTCTTCACATTGTTGAACTTTCCCCTACAAATTAAACTCCGATTCGCCTTGTATCTGTTTAACATTTATCTTGACAAATAACCGTGCCATGTTATTAAAAAGACACAATAATTATTGTTAAGGGATGTCATGGAAGCGCACGCCGAATACTGGCTTACACAATCAGACAATGATCTGCCGGTAGCAGAAAGCATGCTGGAAAATGGGCATTACAGATACTTTAAGGAGATGCGCTCGTGGCTCAGAAAGCAGATCGAAAAATAGAAAAAACCGTCAAATCCTATCTTGAACAACTTGAACTTATCGGCATTCATGTTCAGCAGGCATTTTTATTCGGTTCCTACGCCAGTGGAAAGCACGACGAGTGGAGCGATATTGATCTGGCGATTGTTTCGAAAGATTTTATCGGGAACAGATTTGAAGACAGAAACAAAATCCGTAAAATTACGTTGCAAGTAAACAGTGATATATCACCGATGCCTTATCGCCCGGAAGACTTCAACGACAACGATTACTTCGTCAAAGAGATTTTAGAAACGGGGATCAGGATTGTTTAAACCGGAAGAGTTTCCGAGAAGTGGATATCCAAACATCCAATCTTCTAATCCTCTTCTTTTCACCCTTCACTCTTCACTTTTCTAATTCCGCTTCTCTTTCAAAATCGCCGGCCTGGCTTATTTGCTTCTCGTAATATTTCGTCGCGTTTCCGTAACAAGTGATAAAGGATTCAATAATCTTGTCATAAGGCAAATCGGCAAAGGAACCGTGATCGGCAATATATTCCATGTGACGTCGGCCATCCATATCAAAAGGATGAAAGATAGCATCGTTCATTCCCTCAAAATCCAGCGGTTTTACCCTGAATTTCTCGCACAAAGATAAATTGAATGTCGGCGTCACCTTTAACCAGCGTCCATCGAGAAAAATATCGTTATAGCCATGGTAAAAAAATATATCCGTTTGCATGATTTCTTTAAGCCTTTCCGTAGTCAGATGATTGCGGACATTGGCAAAATGCAATCTGGCGGGAATACCTTGCGCGCGTGAGACGGCGGCCAGCGTTATGGCTTTGGTTACGCAAAAACCATAACCCAAACGCAAAATAGTACTGGCCTTAAAACCGTTGCGGTTAAAATCAATCCGGTAAGGATCGTAATAAATACCATCCCGGATGGCATAGTAAAGCTTGACGGCTTTCTCTCGGGGTGTTTTGGCTCCGGCAACAGCTTTTTGCGCAAAAGCCTGAACTTCCGGATTATTGCTATCGATAAATTCTGTCGGTTCTAAATATTCTTCCATCATGTTATCATTCCCGACCTGAT
>AWGX01000077.1 GCA_000495415.1 Smithella sp. ME-1
TGTCACGAAGTGACGGAGGTGGATATTAAAGCTTCTAATCTTCTATTCTCCTGCTCTTCTTCCATAGCCGTTGCCTGCGCGGCATAAGCCAAACCCAGAATCATAAATTGCAGATTCCCGAAAAACGCGGCATATAGAAGAATGTTATCAGTAAACATGAAAAGAACGAACGACAAGATAGAAGAAGCGCCGGCATAGAAGAGAAGTGAAATATCACCAAAAGTTTGCTTTGCCCTACGGTAGGCATGCAATGCCTGCATCAAAAGACTCAAAGCAAATATAATTACTCCAATGTATCCAAAATCAAACAACAGTCGCAGCCAATCATTGTGCGGATGTTTTAAGCCTCTGGTCAATTTACTGATAAAAGATTCTGAAGCATTGGCGCCATAACCTAGTAATGGTTGTTCATCAATTCTTTCCCACATCTTGCTCCACATATAACTGCGTCCAGTGGTTGCAAAATCCTCATTTTCCCATTTGACATCTTCTAATGTCCCTCGGCCTGAGTAGAACATTTTCTTCTGCATCCGCGGTGAATAAAATATGCCGATGCCGATAATTATAATAAGGAAAAAAATGATAGCACGTTTTAGAGTTGCCAAAGGCGCAAAGGTCAACGGCAAGGTCAAACCATTAACCGCTATAGCAGTCCTGGTTACCGCAATAACCGGTATAGCTGCCAGAATTGCCCACCACTTTAAAATTTTTCGATCGCCAAAAACATACTGCGCCGCAAAATAATTACATAGCATGGCCGCCGTCATAACTTCGGCCGCCAATCCCGTTATCATAGGCAAGACGCCGGTAAAAATAATACCCGTCTTAAACGCCACCAGTACAATCAAGCCGATGGCCATGTAAAGCATGAGTTTGCGCAATGCCACAAGCGCGTCTTTTCCTATCTGCGCTTTGGAAATTGCCATACCCACGACTAATGGACATAACATCATGATACTACGCTGTATGGCATTAGGCTCATCGGAAACCGCCGTGTAAACCACCACAAAACAGCACCACGGCAGCCATATCCACAAAGGATAACTAAATCCACCCAAGCCTCTTGCCAAACTCCACAGGGCAAAAATAAGCGGTATCAGCCAACCAAGTGCTGAGAATTGGTAACCCAAGATACCTTCGCCACCCACATCTGCAAGCAGAGTTGAGATGACAACCACCCATACCAAAAAAGGCAAATTGTCCTGACGCGCAGATGGATCAGACCTTTGTCTAAAAATCATAGTAACTTCCCAACCCCGATAAACGGGATAATTGCTTTAACTAAGTTATGTCATACCGGCGAAGAGACTGTGTCGCAATTAATGTTCATGTATCGTAGGGCGCGTTTCCCCAAACGCGCCGCGTTAATATTTCGGACTGTTCGGGGAACAGTCACTACATTATGTGTCACTTCGACCACAGGGAGAAGTCTCAATTTCGATAAATTCAATACTTTAAGATTCCTCACATAAGTTCGGAATGACTTTCTTTGCTACTACGACACAGTCTCAATAAGCCAGATGTTCTGACTGATAAGAATAATGCAAAAGAAGAAATCTCACTTTGGAACAGATAAATTATAAATCAGATCAAAGTGCGCCTGACAAACCTTTTCCCATCTGAATGGTTCCCTCGCTTGCTTAGCGGCGGCCGCAACTCTCTCACAGAGTTCATAGTCAGGAAGCACCTCAAGAAGAAGATCCAAAAGGTCTTTTTCCGTATCAAAGAAAAATCCTGTTTCACCATGTCTAATAATATCGTCGGCGACACCTATATGTCGGGTAATTACGACGCGCCCAAGAATAAACGGCTCAACAATACAATGCCCAAAAGTTTCCACATTGGTTGGCGCAAAGGCAAACTGGCATCGCAGATAAAGCGCAAGCATCTCAGCCCGATTCAAAAAACCGGGGAAAAATACTTTCTCCTCCATGCCTAGTTCCCGTGCTAACGCTCGGCAATTGTCAAGCAATTCACCCTTTCCAGGCAAGTAGAGTTCCACATCCTGATTACCGCCCTTATCCATGTATTGCTTCAGCACCCGAATCAGGAGTTCCTGGTTTTTGCCGGGTCTGAACATACCCGCGAAGATGAAACGTTGCGTACCCGAAAAAGAAGGCAACGGGTGATCTTCGAAAAGAGCTTCGCCTTCCCCGATAAATATCACCTTGTTCTTTTCTTTAAGAAATCCAAACTTTTTTCTCAGAAATTCGCAAGGGGTAATGACATGATCAGCGAAAAGATATAACGCAGTACCTATCAGGAAGCGCGCAATAACAGAGCGAAAACGATAATTGTGGCGATAACCATGTATAACATAAACCAAAGCGTATTTTAAACCGAAGAGAATACGGACCGATGCAGCAATTGCCAATTGCCAATTGGTATGAACTGTAATGAAATCGGGACGAAACTGTACCGCAACGTTCCTGAATTCGCGAACCAGCCGCGAAAACTCAGCATGTTCGTCAATCCCTGTAATTGTTGCATGGGGCACCTTATTCTGCTCAAGCTTCTCGAATAGTCCAGAAAACTGTTCATTCTCTCCGGAAACGAAAAGAAACTCTCCTTGACGCATTTTAATAAAACAAAGAGCTTGCTCGGTCAACTGCCCAGTCAATCCAATTTTATGTGAAGAAGTAAAAAAAATGATTTTAGACATTAGATAAAATTAATGCAAGACATTAAGGAATATTAGAAAGTGCCATAAATAATTTCATTGACGTGCTTGTTACATAATCCCAGCTTAGAATATTACTAACTTCTATCGCCTTATCACGCATTGTCTGCTGCATCGCCGGCGTCACAATAATTTTTTCTATCACGTTTGCTAATTCTTCGGCATTTTTAGAAGGAACCATAAAAACACCCAACCTATCTGTAAAACTAGAATCATTGGCAGGACCTTTTGTAATAATAGTAGGCAATCCATGTGCTAAAGCGGCAAGCATGCTCCCGCTGTTTTCTCCTACACCATTGAGAAACGGATAAACAGCAATATCAGCAGCATGAAGATATTTGGAAACATCTTTGGAATTTAGACTTTCTAAAATGCGCACATATTTATCCATGCCAAGTTTATTTATTAAGTTCGTAATTTCTGTTTGGTATGAATTGCCCATTACATCTGAATGAAAGCCACCAATAGCCAGCACAATCACTTGCATTCTTTTTCTATTGCGAGCTATTTCAAGTGCTTCAATTAAGTATTCAAAACCTTTATTGCGACCTATCCCACCAAAAAAAGCTATAGCTGTATCTGTATCTTTCAACTGTAGTTCTCGACGCCATGTATTTCTCAGCTCTGTGGTACATGGAATTGGTAATATATTTCCTGCAATTGGAATAAACATCAAACGATTTTCCGGTAGTCCGGAGTATTTTTTTATCATCATCTTATTTAAACGATCAACATAAATGACACCGTGTGCCGCACGCATCATTGGTAATGCCCTAAGACGAAACTTCAGCGATTGTTCCCAAAAACCATGCATAGTTACCACTACTTTTATCTTGGGATAAAAAGTACGAATCATAGCAGGTAGAAAATTAATCAATAATCGTCGCCCATATGTAAACGGACAATTGTATTGTATATTGACTATTGACCTATCATCAGATTCATCTAAAATCCGAAATAGTTTCTTTGCTTCGTTAAACTGCCACATATCCATAATAGGTCGAATATCTAGATTATCGTTTGGAAACGATTCCTGTGCGTACTGATTTTTCGTGGTAATAACTGTAACAGCGGCACCCATAACAGACGCGGTTCTTGCAATATGCCAAGCATAGTCACCAACGCCACTTATCCTTGGAGGGAAATCGCCGGAAACCATAATTAATCGAATTTTTATTGGTTTATTTTCTCCCATCTAATTCAATGCAGTTTTTTTGAAAAATAGGCGGATTATATTATAAATTTTTGCGATTATAATAATGCATAAATAACGCGACATCGTTCACGAAATTTTAAATATGAATAATCTTCTTCTACATGCTTTCTCGCCACAATGCCAATCTGATGCCTGCACTCTTTATCCTTTAACAATCTAATTAACGTTGAAGCAAGACTCCTTGGTTCTTCTGATGGCACGAGCACACCTGTTATTCCATCTTGTATAATCTCTGCCAAGCCATCTACACGACTGGCTACAACAGGTTTGCCACAAGCCATTGCTTCCACAGCCGTTAAGCCAAAACCTTCAAAACGTGAGGGCACGACAACTATATCCATGTGTCCTATGCAGCCCATTGCCTCATGCCAGGATAGTTGCCCTGTCCATGTAATAGCATTGCTAATACCCAGTCGGTTTGCCAATGTCTTGAGCTCTGCAGATTGATTCCCATCGCCGACAATCAATAATTTAGATTGATGAAATTCCTTATAAACCAATGCAAAAGCTTCAAGAAGAATATCAATACCTTTTTCCATGCTCAATCGTGCTACCGTACCAATAACCTGATTCTCTTTTAGACTATCGGTAATTTCTGCCACTTTAGGTAAACCTGCTGCAAGAGCAGTATCTAAGCCTTCAATATCAACGCCATTAGGTATTGTGAAATGCCTTTTGCCTTTGATTTTTTTCCGATCTGTCATATCTATAAGACAAGAATTGCCAAACCATGATTTTTCCGCTGCTTCGGAAACGCAGATGAAATGATTAGTCAACATAGCACCAAAACGCAAAAGAAGATGATTTTTAATGCTATGAGGTGTTCCCGGTTGATGCACCGTGGCGAAAATCGTTTTCACTCCGGCTATCCATCCTGCAAACACCGGCACAAAACCGGGAGCAAGATATTGGACATGGACGATGTCGGGCTTCTGCTCTTTGAAAAGTCGAATCAATCCTTTTGTCAAATGCCATAATCCTGTGGCCCGCTCGTACTTCATCAGTAGAATTTCAGCGCCAGTTGCTTCAAACTGACGCACCATCTCAGCATCATATTCGTAATAGCAACAGATCGTAACCCTATATCCCGTAGACACCAAAACACGCACAAGGTTGAGCGTCTGCATTTCCGTGCCGCCAAAGAGAAGAACGGGAATGGCAATCATGACATGTTTATTTTTTTTCATAGGCTGTTATCGCAATTTAAGATTAGCCTTGCACCGATCTCGAACACTGATCCCAGTGTACAAAGACTTGGCATAGCTTTTTGCCAGGTAATTTCCTCCCTCAGGCGATGCCATTGCCCAGAGCATCTTCCCCCAAGACGGTAGATGACTGCTCATAAACGAGGGCAGAAGCTCCTCGAGTTCATTGTGCAATGCAAACGCCTTTAATATCCAACTTCTCTGGTCATGGATCAACCCTTCATAAAGAAGAAGGTTAACGAATTTTACAGCCAGAGCATTGATCTTATCTATGTCATCATTATTTAGAAGTTGCGTAGGGTTCAAATAATAACGCACCTGAAACAGATATGCTTCGGCGAGTTTTAGAGTAAGAGAATCGACCTTGCTTGTCGTAGATTCAGGATGATGCCGAAAACTCGCTAGTGGATATGATATGCCAACTACGTCCGTGAATTCACCGACTCTTAAAAAAAAGTCGTCATCGGCTATATGACCAGCTTCTTTCCGGTACGTGCACTCTGATAGCAGGAGCGCACGACTTGTTGTTACGCCGGGGCAACGGTGGATATGTCGTTTGGTGATGACCCCCTGCAGATAATTATGTGTATACTCCTTCCCTGTGTAGAGCACCGGCTCCGTTAAATGAGGTTGGGGAGAATGACCCGCTGTAGCTCCGTGTTCATCGATATAATTATAGCCTGTGTAAAAATGTCTTACCTGCGGGAAAGTCAGAATTGCCGCCTCAATGTAGGTCAAATAGTCAGGATGGAGAAGGTCATCCTGGTGCAGGATCGTAACGAAGTCGCCTGTCGCCTTATGGATAGCTCTGTTCCATGCGTCAACGAATCCAGTTTCCATATCATTAAAATGATATTTTATTTTATCCCCATAGCTCCTCGCAATCTCATCAGTGGCATCTGTTGAAGCATTATCGAATAGAACAATCTCATCCGCCCGGCGGCTCTGATTCAGAGCAGATTCGATAGCTTGCCTCAGGTATTTCTCTCCGTTATGTGCTGTTATTACAATAGACAATCTCATATTAGATCTGCTGCCTATCCTTAGAACATATTTTGTCAAAGATCCCTTGATATAGCTCTGTTATTGTTTTTGGATCGAATAACTTATACAATCGTCCAGAGCCATATTTTTGATCTAAATCACCTGCTTGCCAACTGTCATATAACTCTGATAATGAACCTTTTATTTCAGAAACCGATGTACAATTTGCTGCGATACCGCCGCCATATTTTGTAAAGATGTCTTTCAATGTGCCGTTCTTTGGAGAAATGGCAAGAATGGGTTTACCGCATTGCACATAATCTACGAATTTAGATGGAAGAAATATTCCATCGGTAAATGCAGCTTCCAATACAAGCAATACATCGCTGCTTAAACAGTATTTCAGTGTCTCATTATAACTAACAGGTCCTGTTATAATAACATTGAGCTTTAATCCATAATTTTCTAATAAGTTTGCAACACCAATACTTTCTAGTCCTACTATTATTAATTTAATATTATTTAATTGAGGATTTATGTCTAAAAAAGTTCTTATACTTTTAAATAATAAATCAGGATTTCGTCCCGCATACAAGTTGCCTGCATAACAAAGCGTAAAGACATCATCCTTTCTTTCGTGTTCTCCTCGTTTGTCGCTAAGGGCAACATGTGGTATCGTGCTGCTTCTTTGTTCTGTTTTATTTTTAAGATATTTGCATATATGAGCGCGCATTCTATCCGAAGGGAATGTGTGCCATGACGCCACTCTGGCAACTTCTCCAAGAAATCGCTCATGAAACAGGCCTAGACTAGCGTGGGGGCCTTTACCCGCAGGTGGGGGGTTCTTGACGCCATTAGCGTCATTCCAATTTGCAATCCATGGTAATTTAGTTACTTTTGCCATTTTTAAAGCAGGCAGGTGACCAAAATCTGGAAGTGATCTAGAGAGAATTATATCATATTGTTTTATTTTGTGTAGTTTAATTGCTAAATTAAAAGCATGCTCAGCCCACCTGCATCCAACAACAACATGCTTGAAATATACGGTCGCTCTAGCGGTTTCTAATGTTCTTTTAAAAATGCCGCCAGCTTCATAATTAACTTCATGAGTAATATCTTTTAATGACAGCCATGGCTCCATCCAGGTGGAACCATAATCATATCCCAATGTAATGGGGAGTTCTCGAGTAATAACATCAATATCCCATCCTTGTTTTAGGAAAGCTAAGGCAAGTTTATTGTTCACTATAGCTTCGGGATTTGCGAAAGGCGCAAAAATTGGCGAAAACATCAATATTCGAAATTTCTTAGTATTTACATCCGACATTAGTTTCACTCGATGCTTATAACAGTTTCAAATGCACATGATATTGCTATGCTGCTTACTTACAAACTAATTCAGCATTGATATGTTTATTTAGAATTCCTGGTGAGTATTTTAGTTTTGATATTTTAAAGCCGGCTGCATCTATGATTTGTTTAAATTCTTTCACATCATATTGATAAACATGATCATCAATTGTTGGCTTAATAGTGTTCGGCTCGGGCATCATGGTATATTTTTTATAATATTTAGTAACTTTACCCCAATCTTTAGCGTCAGGCGTACTAATATATAAGACGCCATCAGCGGTCATGCTGTTGCGTATCTTCTTTAAAGTATTAATTGGATTGTAATTGAGGTGTTCCAGAACTTCCGTGAAGATAATCATATCAAACTTTAAATCAAACGGTACTTTGTCTATTTCAATATTGCTGATTGAAAAATTGATATTATTATCACTGATTAGTTGCGTACTGATGTATCTATCCGTAAAGTCGATACAATATATTTTACAGTTAAAGATTTTTTTTGCGAATATTGCCAACGTACCATATGCAGAACCAATATCGAGACAATGCGTCACTTTATTTTTCCTCGACCATTCATAAATCCATTTTGGTATTAACAACCAATAAGATATCTCTTCACCCATGTATTTGTCTTGATAATATGGGTTCGGGTTTGATTCAATTATTACTTTTTGACTCTCAGCAACGTATCGCATCCATTTTGTATTACTGAACGATTTTATACGGAACCAATTTTTAAATAATCTTAGCTTTTTTATGAACCTATTAAACAAGATACTCATATTTTTGAACGTATTTTTTTATAAGACATAATTTTTACTCATCACAACTATCATTGTATGACCATACTTGAAAGGTTTTAATTTTATAACATCACACAAGCTATAATGCTTCAATGTTTCCCAGGAAAAAATAATTTTCTCAATTTGCCTACCTATAAATGTTGCAGATTCCTTAGGTCCACCCAAAAACCACGAAGTTTCATTATATGTTATTTTAAGCCCACATTTTGATGCAATTTTGTCTAAAACTTTCAAAGAAAAGTAGTATATATGCTCGTAGCTCGCATTAAATCCGAACCATTTCCGACCATAGCAATTAGTACAAAAATAGTTTGGAGTACTTAGCAACAATACTCCGCCAGGCTTAATTAATTTTTCAACAAGGCTTATAAATTCGGTTGGCTTTTGTATATGCTCAATTACCTCCATAGCAATTACGACATCAAACGCCTCGCTTGTTTCAATAATAAAACTTTCAATAGTACCAGTTGCCACATCAAGTCCTCGTTTTCTTGCCAATTCGGCAGCAAAATCCGAAATCTCAAGACCTTTTACAAAAGCCCCCTCATCTTTAATAAATGATAATAAATCACCTGATGCACAGCCTATCTCAAGAATCTTTAAATTTTTTAATGTTCCAAATATTTCTTTAATCAACATAATAGAACGTGGCATTAATTGACTTTTGTTATTTTGCTCTTCTAACCCTCTTTCTAAACACAAACCACCTAAGCCCTTCTCAATAGAAACTCCTGTAAAGTAATCTTTTTCATAAAAAAGTGGTATATACTCAGCCTTAGGTCGAGGATTCAAAAAAGCTAACCCGCACTCTGCGCATTCAACAACACGCATACCATCACCACGCATAAACTCTCGCGCGACATTCTTTGATCCACAATAATCGCAGACGATCTCTTCCAGTTCAGTGGGTAGCCATTTTCTCATAAAAGCTAACTTGCCCCTTTATATTCTTTCATCTTACCCATGCCAGCAAAGAACATTTGCAAAAATGGAATAAAAGATACTAATACTAGAATAACTCGAACGAATATCACTCCCTCTACACGCAAACTTATGTAACTTGCAGATAATATAACAGCCAATGAAAATAACATTAGATTTTTATTCTTACTTATAGACGAGCGGGCCAATTTGAATTCTACATACGACATGACCCATATAGTATGAAGTAGGTATGCCGTCAAATACGCTATGCCAAGGCCAAAGCCACCATATCGTGATACGAAAAATATGCTTGATATTATAAGTGCAATGGCCCAACCCAAATTAAACGCACTTCCAAGCCACATCTGACCAGAACCTGCTAGTGCTGTGCCTACAGCACCATTAACAACAGCCAAAAAACATGAGATCATCAACACTACAATAATGTTCTCACATTTTATAAACTCTCTTCCATAAAGGTGTGCTAGTGGTTCAGACAATAAAATAACCAATACAGTAAAAGGAAAAGCCGTCACTAATGTTGTTCGTAGATTTAAAGAAACGGTGCGAATAAAGTCGTCTTTATTTGCACGTCCATGGGTTTCTGATAAAATCGGCAACATGACCGAGGTCAGAAGTGCCGGAATAAATAATACGAGCATTCGCCATTGATTTGCGGCATTGAATAATCCGAGCTCGCTGAAGCCATTCGGTTGTTTTACAAGTATTGCATTGGTTAGCCAAGTAACAGGCACGACCACTACTGAAGAGAACATAGCAGGTATAGAAAACCTCCAAAGCAGCATCCTTTCTCTCCACATGTCTTTAGAAAAAATAAATTTAATTTCGAATAACTTGCATTCTCTTGTTAAAGCGAATGCACTCAGTATTAATCCAATCGCTGCTATAATTGTCTGTGAAGCGATTGCGCCCTGAGTTCCGTATAACCAAACAAGAAGTATTGCTATAGGTATAGTGAACGCACCCATCCAAATATTTATTTTTGCCATTACTTTAAATGATTCAAAGCCAGACAAAGCAGCAGAAAGAACACCGCCCATTGATGAGAAAAAGAGCAACAGAGCGCCTGCATACAAAAGCGGGGCAAGGCCAGCGCGGTTAAGAGTCTGAACGGAAAGAAAATCTGCAAAGAGAAGACAAGCAACTAGCATCAGGCTGCTTGTTATAAACGCTACGGCAACTGTAAGTGAAGTAATCCTGCCGGCACGTGCCGGTTCGCTAAAACGGAATTCAGCAATATATTTTGTTGCTGTGACGCCAAGGCCAAATCCTGCAAGCACACCGAATACTCCCAAGGTGCTCAGTACCATGCCTATCTCGCCGAATCCTTCTTTGCCTAGCATACGAGCAACGGCAATTGATGAAACCATAGTGAACAATCGGGAGATAACATTTCCAATCAGTGACCAAAAAGCGCCCCTAGCAAGACGATAGACGATAGGCGATTTTGCAAGCCGTGATTTAATTATCGAAAAGTAATGCTGATAATAGCGCCTATGTAAATATTTCACTTAACTCCTGAACTGTTTT
>AWGX01000078.1 GCA_000495415.1 Smithella sp. ME-1
GATGAGGAAAAATTATTAGCCCTGCTTACGGAATTTATAGAAAAAGCGGCAAAAGCTCACGTTCAGAAAAGAGATTTTCTGGAAAAACTTCTTTCTTATGCTGAAGACGGGCCTCTCGCGGTACTGGCCATGAACCATGATGGTTTTCCCTTTTTGAGAATGAAAAAGGCCAGCTATGTTATCGGTATTGCCGGTTTGAATGAGCTGACTCAAATACATACAGGAAACGAACTGCATCAATCGAACGACGCGCTCGAGTTCGGCCTGAAAGTTGTGAATTATATCAAGCGTGAAGCCGACCGTTTGAGTAAGGAATTAAAAATGAATATTGTTCTTGGTCAGTCGCTGGCGGAAACAACTGCTTATCGTTTTGCCCGTCTCGATTTAAGATATTACTCTCCCGCTGCCGGGCGTTACGTAAAAGGTAATATAGCGGAAGGAGCTGTTTATTACACGAATCCAACGCAACTTAATGTCGCGGCGGATATTGCTTCGTTGCAAAGAGTTATCCGGGAAGGGCTATTTCATAAATACCTGGAGGGAGACGTCTTTACTCATATACAATTGGGAGGCTCGAATCCCGGAAAAGAAAAACTAAGCGAATTTATCCGCAGCGTTTTTTATTATTCCCTCAACCGTCAAATCGATTTTAATCCGGAATTTACATTCTGCCTGACCTGTGAAAAGACTGCCCGGGGACTACACGAGAAATGTGTTCTATGCGGCTCATCCGATGTAGAAGGCATTGCCCGGCTGACAAAATATTTCAGCAAAACTTCCGGCTGGAATAAAGGCAAACTTGCCGAACTGAAAAATAGAAAGATAAATGATAATTTTGATAAGTAGAGCGCACGGCGCGGAACTTTTATTTTAACGAAAAGCTCAGCAGGAGCGTAGTGATCGGGTGGATTGATTTTGTTGGCCTTCTTTATTTTACTCCTACAATTTACTCGTAATGCGTCCACATTCTGATAATTTTCACAGTGTGGATATCTTTTAGTATTTGATAAATTAAACGGTGCTGAATGTTGATTCTTCTAGAATAAGCCCCCGCTAGATCTCCCATAAGTTTTTCAAAAGGTGGTGGATTTTGTAAGGGGTCTTCTCTGCGCAAGTTTAATAACCGGTTCGCCTGGGCTTTTAGACCGGATTGCGCAATTTTCTTTGCATCCTTTTGTGCTTGCTTAGTGAATACTAATCGCCAACTCACCAGCCGGGCTCCTCCTTACACTTTTCAACAGGTGTCTTTAAGCCCTTCTTAATTGATTCTCTCATACCGGGAATCGATGTGAGATAGAGCGTTTCCTCTATTGAGCGCCAATCTTCCTCTGAAATGAGAACAGCTGAGTTTCTCTTGCCGACAATCTGAACCGGCACATGCGTATCTTTTACTTCGTCCACAAGATTATAAAGACGCTTTCTTGCGTCTGATGCTGTTAATGTAGTCATCTTCTTTGCCTCCTTAACGTACGACATATGGTACGCTATAATTATGCCAATGTCAAATGATTTTACGGCCAACGAAAAAATCAGCCGGAGTGTAGCGATCAGGTGTATTGCCCTTGTTGGGCTTTATTTTTTGGGAAAGAACTTCACCTTGCTTAAATTTTTAAAATCTGAATCCTGAGTCCATATAATGGCTTTGAATTCTTGCGCTGTAGCGAGAATAATGCTGTCCGCCATTGGAAGTTGATGCTCCAGGCTCAGCCTTGAAGCCGCTATTGCCAGTGGTGTGCTCAGATCCACAACCTTTCCTTTTTGCATAGCAACGACCGCCTGTAATGCTTCATTCTCACTGGACTCCCGCAGAATGACCTTGAAGACCTCGTATATCGTTATCACTGGAACAACAAGTAAATCCGAATCAATCAGAGGGGGGAGGAAATGCTTGGCATTAGGCTCATCGGCAAAGTATGCAAGCCAGCCTGAGGAATCTACAATATTCATACCCTATCTTCCTCTCGTTTGAATTCAGTGTTAATGCCTTTGAGAAATCCACGAAGTTCTTTAATGTCGCGTTCTGGTATAAGTTCAATGCGACCAGCATATTCAACAATTTGCATTTTTTGGCCTGGATGAAGCTTCAATGCTTCCCTGACGGTTTTAGGTATAACGACTTGATATTTTGGTGATAAAGTTACTGATTGCATGCCAACGCCTCCATCGATTAATTTTGTGCTACGATATCATAATCGATATGGCTTTGTCAATTATATTGATGGCCAACGAAAAATACAGCCGGCGCGCAGCGATCGGCTGTATTGAGTTTGTTATCTATTTTTTAGGTAATTTTTATGCAGGCTATCAGCAGTTTGCGCCAGTTTCTTATCCAGTGTCCAGATAGGTACACCCGTCAAAACAGCGGATGTAATAAGATGAACATCCACATAGCCCATCCCTTTTCCCATTAAACGGTTATTCTCTATAAATGACAATACTTCGTCATGTTCGGCTTCAATGCTTATCGGTAGCAATTGCAAAAACGAAAGGATGACTGCTCTGTTCTTAAGATTCCCGCAGGCAAGTTCTCCTACAATCAATGGGTGGCATAGCACCCTTCCATCATTAAGCAGGCTTGCAAGTTCAACATTTCCATCCCTCAAATGTGCAACCCAAACCGATGTATCCACAAGAACCATTTCTTATAATGTCCCTTTTCTTCTTGGTATTGCTTCCAAATGCTTTTGAGTTCCACCGAGTCTCGCAAGTCTCTTGCCACTTTCCCTGGCAATAAGCGCCTCAAGCCCAAGCTTAACGAGGGCGGTTTTTTCCTTGATTCCAGTCATTTTGGATGCTTTGTTCATCAGATTATCTTCGATATTCAAAGTTGTTCTCATAGCTTCACCTCATACAATTAGTATGCCTGAGTATGCATCATCTATGCATATATGTCAAGTCATTCTTTGATAACGAAAAAATCAGCCGGAGCG
>AWGX01000079.1 GCA_000495415.1 Smithella sp. ME-1
AAAAACGAGCCGTCTTCTCTTTTTATAATTTCTTTTTCACCTTCAATAGTATCCTCTGCGTCGTCAAAAACGGAGCGTAATATGTCGCCAAAAGTTAGGAGACCTTTTACCGCACCATATTCATCAACTACCAATGCGATATGAACTTTCGATTTCTTAAATAACTCCATCGCCTTGACTGCCGGTGTTGTTTCGGAAACATAAAGGGGTTCAATATATATGTCTTTTATATTAAATAGTTTGTCCTCCAGTATCAGGGAAAGTAATTCTTTAGTCCTAATGACGCCGACAATGTTGTCAAGAGAATCCCGTGCCACAGGATAAGCGGAATATTTATTCCGGGCAATTATTTGCTTCGTTTCTTCTTCCTTCTCATTGATATCAAGCCAGACAATATCCGCCCGCGGTGTCATCAGGACTTCAGCACGGCGGTCAGCCAAGCGAAAAACACGTTCTATGGCATCCTGTTCAAATTCCTGAAAAGTTCCGTCTTGTGTTCCTTTGTCAATGAGCAGTTTTATTTCTTCTTCCGTTACGCTCGGTTCGGAAGAATTTTTTAGGCGAAAGATACGAAGAATTGTATTGGTGGAACTGCTCAGCAGTGTTACCAGTGGATGTGCTATCTTGGAAAGGCGATAAATAGCAGGCGCGACAAGACGGGCTAAAAATTCCGGATTATTGAGAGCCACTCTTTTCGGAATAAGTTCACCAATGACCACGGAAAAATACGTTATGCAGACAACCACAATAGCTACACTTAACGTCTCACCATAGGGTGCGAGCAAAGGATATGTTTGAATATACTGGGCAAGCAACTTTGCGATGGTTGCTCCACCAAATGCGCCCGCCAGAATACCAATGAAAGTAATCCCTATTTGTATGGTGGATAAAAAACTGTCCGGTGAGTTAGCAAGTCTAAGTGCGACCTCCGCCTTGGAATCACCTTCTTTTGCCAGTTGCTCCAACCTCGTTTTCCTGGCTGACACAAGAGCCAATTCAGACAAGGCAAGCAAACCATTTAAAATGATGAGAAAAAATATTACTGATATTTCGATTAAAATTGAACTCATACTTTAATTTGTATTTTGTCAGGATTCTATTATAGAAGCACCGATACTGTGCCAAATTAAGTCTAATAAACACATATTCATGATTTTACATAGCATAAATATCAGAAATATAAAATAAAGGATTAAGAAAATTATAAATATGTGTTTATTGAAAGGAAGATACCTGATTTCAACGTGAAGGCAGTTTATCTTAGAACATTACACTTTATAAAATGGTTATCCTCAAAAATCCACTTATGTCAAAAACTGTGGACTTGTGGGTATTCGCAATAACGAAACAAGACTCAAATGGACATCTTTTGTCAAGGTTGTATATATTAAAACAACTTAATATCAATTAGGTTATAGTCCCTTGCTTTCTTTGGATCCGCTTTTTGTCTCGTTTCCGTTTCATCTAAGAAAGTCAATGTCCTTTTTTATTAATCCTGTTTCTCGTTCATAAAATTATGCAATATAATTATAAATTTAGTCTGCCACAAATGATACTGAACAAGTAAAAATTCAAAATGAAAAAGTCTTAGTTTTTAAGCATTGAAAAAATCCTTGACTTATAGACGACCGGTCTATTATGATAGAAGGCAAGTAAAAAACAAAGGAGAAACCCATGGATATTTACGAACGATTAAGAGAAATTCTGGATTCACATCCTTCGACAGCACCCAGAACGAAATCGATTGATGAAATATTACGAATACTTTTCGCGCCGGTGGAAGCGGCTGTTGCCGTTAATATGAGCTATAAAGCCAAAAGCGTGTCCAATATAGCAAAGGCGGCCGAAATTTCAGAGAGCGAAGCAAAGCAACATCTGGAATCGATGGCCAACAAAGGAATTATCTATTCCAAAAACAAAGAAGGAGAGAAGTTTTATAGTTTACTTCCGCTTATTCCCGGTGTTTTTGAGTTTCCTTTTATGAAAGGTGGCGGAACACCCATGCATCAGCGGCTGGGCAAACTGTGGAAGGAGTATCATCAGGAGGCGCTGGGAGCTTCTTTTTCGGGTGACCCCACTCCGCTTATGAGAGTAGTTGCTGTGGAAAAATCTATTACAGCGCAGGATCGCATTCATCCTTATGAAGAAGTAAAAAATTTCATCAACAACGCGAATTACATCGCACTGACGAAATGCGCCTGCAGAGTCAGCGTGAGCAAATGTGACAAACCTAAGGAAGTATGTCTTATCTTTGGTGAAGCTGCTGAATTCCTTGTGGAGAGAGGGTTTGCCCGTCAGATCAGCAAAGAAGATGGGTTGAAGGTATTGGATCAGGCAGAAGAGGCGGGATTGGTTCACACAAGCAATAACAGTGCTGATCACGCTAATCTTATTTGTAACTGCTGTCCCTGTTGTTGTACGGTTCTGCGGGGGAGAACACAGTTGAAACATACTCATGCTTTTGAGCCAAGCCGTTTCGAGGCGCACGTAACTGGTGAAGACTGTACCGGCTGTGCTATTTGCGCCGAAGAACGTTGTCCGATGAAGGCTATCGAAATGAAAAATGACATTGCCTTTATCAATACACAGGAATGCATAGGCTGCGGTTTGTGTGTGACCGGCTGTCCGGCCGAAGCTATTAAACTTAAAGAAAGAAAACAAATTCCCTCTACTCCGGCTACAATCAGGGATATGGGAGCAAAAGTACTTCAGGAAAAAGGAAGACTTGACGCTTTTCTAAAAATTATGCAAAGTTAATAAGATTGCTTATAGGGAGAATCGGTAATGACCAAAATAAGTACACGTGAGGAGATCATCCGCAAAGGAGCTGAACTTATTCACGCGCAAGGCTTCAATGCTACGGGTATTCAGCAGATACTGCAAACTGTAGGTATTCCCAAAGGCTCGTTCTATTTTTATTTTAAAAGCAAAGAAGATTTTGGATTGGAAATTATTGATTATTTTGGTGCGATGATCAATGGAATCATCACACACTATTTGGGAGACAAGAAAATACCACCTATTCAACGAATGGAGAGATTGTTTGAATTTTTTGAAGCCGCTTTTAAAGAAAACGGTCATACCCAGGGTTGTCCAATTGGGAATCTTTCTCTGGAGCTGGCAGGGACTAACGAACGTTTGCGTGTTCATTTAAAAGATGTTATCGAAGCCCTTATCGCCCAAGTAGAATCATGTCTTGAGGAAGGCAAGCGCGACGGGTCAATACCTTCCGATTTGAAAACTTATGATACCGCGCGCTTAATATTTTATGGATTTGAAGGCGCTATCCTGCATATGAAAGTTACGAAGAATATAGAACCTTTTCGGGCTTTCCGCAGCTACTTGACAGGATATTTTGAAAACATTAAAGCAAGGGAAAAGAAATGAAGATGTGCAAAAATTATTTTAGAATTGGAGTAATGTCCAAATATGCATGAACTTCCGGTTACTGAGAGTATTTTAAAGATTGTCTTAAAACACGCGGAGAAAAACAATGTGCGACAGGTAGTGGCCATTCATTTGCAGATAGGCAAACTGAGCGATCTCGAAGATGAATGGATTCAGCGCTATTTTGATTACCTGAGCAAGGGCACCTTGGCCCAGGGGGCAAAACTCAAGATTGAAAGAATGCCGATCATGGTGCAATGCAGTGATTGCGCTACTTCTTATGAAGCCCAGGCAACAAATTTGGGCGAACTTATCTGTCCAGCCTGCGGAGGAAAAAACATTACGCTTGTTTCCGGAAGGGAATATTATATCAAAGAGATGGAGGTACAATAGTGGACGAAGTCAGGCTGATAGAAGTTAAGGAAGAAATCCTTGCGGATAACGTAAAAGTAGCTTCCGAAGTTCGCGAGCAGCTTCGCAAAACAGAGACTATGCTCTTAAACCTGATGTCTTCACCGGGGTCTGGTAAAACCAGTCTGATTCTTCAAACGATTGCCAAGTTGAAAGGCAAATTGCGTTTGGGTGTGATTGAAGCTGATATCGAATCCAAGGTTGATGCGGAAAAAGTTGCCGCCCAGGGAATATCTGCCGTTCAGCTCAGGACCGGGGGATTCTGTCATGTAGATGCCACGATGGTTAATCAGGGTATTGAAGCTCTTCCTGTGAAGGATCTTGATATTATAATCATTGAGAATGTGGGGAATCTGGTTTGTCCGGCGGAATTTGATACCGGAGCTCATAAAAATGTGATGATCCTGAGCGTTCCCGAAGGGGATGATAAACCTCTTAAATATCCTTTGATGTTTTCCATCTGTGATGTATTGCTCATTAATAAGATTGATTATTTGTCGCTCAGCAATTTTGACATGTCTGCGCTGCGTAAAAGAGTTTTGGCTTTAAACCCCGATATCAAGATCATAGAGGTGTCTTGTGTAACAGGTTCGGGTATAGAAGACTGGACCGACTGGCTGAAGAGAGAGTTTGACGTTTTCAAACAATGAAAATAGTCTTCAACTTGAATTGTCAAAAGTAGCCAACTATGAGGACAACATTAGGGCGTAAAAATAACATTGCCGTAAATAAAAATAAGCTGAATTTTACGGCAATTGATTTTGAAACTGCTAATAATAACATAACCAGTGCCTGTCAGATAGGAATAGTGGTTGTTGAAAAAAG
>AWGX01000080.1 GCA_000495415.1 Smithella sp. ME-1
TTTTTTTTCCAAAGCTGCCATCGTGTTCTCTCCTGTTCCTTCAATCAGATAGATGTGCTTAAGCGTGGGAATTTCGGCAGGAAAATCTTTTATCTTTTCCAGAATTTCAGATCTGGACACGAGCAGTACCTTGACCGCGGCATCTTTTACGATATATTTCCACATCGAGACTAATTCTTTTTCATACATAGGCACATAAGCAGCGCCGAGGCCCTGCGTGGCGATCTCCCCTATTAACCATTCCTTCCGGTTATTCGCTATAATGCCCACGGTATCTCCCGCTCCGACGCCGATGGAAGCCAATCCCGCCCGCAAATTATTCGCCCGTTCCGCTATTTGAGCGTAAGTAACCCATTGATAGACACCAGCGGCATCTTTCTCGCCAATCAAAGGATTATTCGCGTATTTCGACGCGCTGGACTCGAAAAAATCCACCAGATTATCCGGCGGTTCATACACATTACTATATTCGCCATATTCAAAAATCGCCATAAACCTTACCCTCCCTTTCGATTTTTTTATTTAAAATCAATGAAATCTTAATCAATAAAATTTATTAAGTTGTTTGTTGTTGCTAGTGTAGTGTCTCATAACTGTCTTTACCGTATGTCATTTCGTAGTCCCGCAACTTGCCTGGAGCTTTTCGGGTACACGGGATCATACTCCGCGAGAAA
>AWGX01000081.1 GCA_000495415.1 Smithella sp. ME-1
CCCCAAAAGGTATATTTATTGCATTTTATAAGGAATAATTTAAAGCAACAGGTTACTCAAAAAATATGAAAAAAAATCCTGCTGATGCCTCGACCGTCGTGCTCTTACGTACTTGTCCGGATACTAGCACAAGAGATATTGAAGTTCTGATGGTTCGAAGAAACCAAAGGTGCAGCTTTGTCCCGGGTTTTTATGTCTTTCCGGGGGGTGTTGTAGATCACGAAGATTTTGAAAACGGGATTGAACGCTTTATCCGGGGTGTTGATCGCGTGAGCGCTTCACATCTTCTCAATGACATAAAATCTGCAGACAAGTCCTTGGCAACATGGGTGGCAGCAATCCGCGAAACGTTTGAAGAAGTGGGAATCCTGTTTGCACAAAAAAAAGACAGTACACCTGTAACAATCAGAACGGGCGAGGAACGCCGTAGATTTTGTAATCATCGTCAATCACTCATTGAAAATAAAATGTTTTTTTCTCAGGTGCTGGAGGCGGAAGAACTTTTCCTGTCGCTTAACCAGCTTCATTATTTTTCACATTGGATTACGCCTGAATTTCTACCGTTGCGTTACGATGTTCGTTTCTTTGTAGCAGAGATGCCGCCCGATCAAGATGTTATGCATGATGGCGTTGAATTGACCGGCCATGTCTGGATTCGTCCATCAGAGGCGCTCAGACAATATGAACAGGGAGTGCTGGATATGGTTTTGCCTCAAATCATGACACTTGAAGATCTGAAACATTTTAAGACAGTTGCGGAGGTTATTGATTCAGCCCGCAAACGCCATATTTCTGCTACACTAACAAAAATCCAACGAATTGGTGGAAAAGATGTCGAAGTGATGCCTGACGGATCAGTCTTTGAAAGCCGTCCGCCAGTTTATGCCTGGCCAGACAAGGAAGATTAATTTGATGGGCTGGTTTATAATTAGCGATACTTTTAAATGCAGGTCGTGTATTAATGACAACATTGCGCGAGGGGATTATCAACCTTATATATAAGATAGCTACGGGAACAAAAAGAATTCGAGTTATTCTTACCCCGCTGGTCGGCTTTATTTTTTTCTGTATAGTATTACTGCTGATATC
>AWGX01000082.1 GCA_000495415.1 Smithella sp. ME-1
GCTAATAAAATGCAGACTAAAAACATACCCAATATTTTTTTCATCTCTCACCTCATGTAGTTTTTATATCTTTATAATAACTCCAAACATCTCCCCTAAGCAAATGGAATTTGCAATTGACAGACAAAAATAAATCTGTGATAGAAAGAAAAATATTTTTAATCAAACATTAAATAGTTATGTCAATTATTTCAAGTGCATCTCTGGTTCTGGCGTCGGCTTCGCCGCGGCGTCAGGAGCTGTTACAGTCTGTAGGATTGAAGTTTAGAACTATTCATCCACTCGTCAATGAGAAATATCTTGCAGGAGAAAGTCCGCAACAGCATGTAAAAAGACTTTCCATTGATAAAGCTGCAGTGATCGCCAAAAAATATCCCGAATCGTGGATAATTGGTGCCGATACAATTGTCGTAATTGATGGTCTTATTTTAGGAAAACCAAAAAA
>AWGX01000083.1 GCA_000495415.1 Smithella sp. ME-1
GCCTCGGGGAGCTGTGAACAAGCGCCGATCCGGGGATGTCCGAATGGGGAAACCCACTGGAGCGAACCTCCAGTATCGTATGATGAATCAATAGTTATACGAGGGGAACCTGGGGAACTGAAACATCTAAGTACCCAGAGGAAAAGAAACAATTCCCAAAGTAGTGGCGAGCGAAATGGGAAAAGCCCAAACCAGTGCAGCGAGCTGTATTGGGGTTGTAGGGCCAGCAATATGGAGTTACAAAACTTGAAGTTAGTGGAATGGTGTGGGAAAGCCAGCCAGAGAGGGTGAGAGCCCCGTACGCGAAAACTGAGAGACTCCAGCTGGTACCCTGAGTACTGCCGGGCACGCTAATCCGGCAGGAAGCTGGGGAGTCCACTCTCCAAGGCTAAATACATTTGGCGACCGATAGTGAACAAGTACCGTG
>AWGX01000084.1 GCA_000495415.1 Smithella sp. ME-1
TTTCGACCGAAGGGAGAAATCTTTCTGTATTAATGCATTAAGATTCCTCGTTCCGACAACCAGGCATGCCCAGGCATACGCCGGGGCTTCCTGCCCGGCTTTGAATCGGAACTCGGAATGACATTTATTATAATTGTAACACAGTCTCTAAGCGAGGAAAGAACGTCGTTTACTTGAATAACTTATTCAATGCTTTCCCTGCTTCCTGTACTTTTTTGCGTATTTTATCCGCAACGGGATTCATCGGATGATCAGGACATGTTTTATTCGGGATTGTTCCCGTTAAGTAGGCTTCGGTAAATGTTTGTGGACATAATTTTGTGGCAAGATATCCGGATTTTAGATCGATTACTGCTGTTTCTATTCCCTTGGGCGGAACTACAGCTAGTGGTCCGGATTGGGAATACACGGCTCGCATGAATCGTGTCCAGATATGGAGAGCTCCGTCGGCACCGGTCAGACCGGTATCGGCGCCGGAATCATATCCCACCCAGACAGCGCAAACCATGTCCTTAGTGTAACCCACAAACCATGAATCTTTGTTGCCGTTTGTCGTTCCGGTTTTCCCTGATGCCGGAAAATTAATATTCAGTAACCTGGACTCTTTTGCCGTTCCCCGTTGAAGTACTCCCTCCATTGCATACCCGGCAAGGTAGGTCACCCGCGCATCAAGCACCTGTTCACGTTTAACCTTTTTAGTAACAATCTTATCTCCGTTTGCTGCCGTTACCGAGAAAAGCGGAAATCGTTCAAAGCGAATACCTCCCGAGGCTATGGTCGTATAAGCATAAGCAAGTTCCATTGGCGTAACTTCAAAGCTTCCCAGCGCCATGGAAGGTACAGGTAAAAGAGGACTCATGATACCGGTCAGACGTGCGGTTTTGAGCACTTCTTCGAAGCCGACGTCATTGGCTAACCTGGTAGTGGCGGTATTTACAGAATCCTCTATTGCTTTTCGAATTGTAATTTTCCCATACTTCTTATCTTCGAAATTCGACGGTGTCCATAATCCTTCAGGAGTAGGAAGCGATATCGTCTCACCGGAAACCATTGTGGAAAGCGTCCAGTTTCCCAGATTTTCCAGCGATTGCGAAAGTGCTGCAAGGAGAACGAAAGGTTTGAAAGCACTTCCCGGTTGTCGTTTAGCATCTACCGCTCTATTAAATTTTGTTTGTCCGTAGTTCCGCCCGCCGACCATGGCAACCATTTCTCCGGTTTTCGGGTCAACCGCAATCAGTGCAGCCTGCAGCGGTTCACCGGCAGGGAAAGCCTTCTGCTCGATTTCTGTAAGCCCCTGGGCAACTGCCTCCTGCGCTATGGCCTGCCAGATGGGATCAAGTGACGTATAGTAACAATATCCGGGGTGATAGAATTTTTCAGTTCCCAGCCCCTCCCTGGTAATCCGCTGTATATAATCAATAAAATACGAACTCGAATTGACAGGGGCTTTACTTGATTGTAATCGCACAGGCGCTTTTGACGCTCGGAGGAACTCATCTTCCCGGATCATGGACTTTCTTCGCATCTTGGTCATAATTTTGTTGCGAAGTTCCTTTGCCGCATCAAGATTTCTGAAGGGATTATGCCGGTTCGGAGAGTCGATTATCCCTGCAAGCAGTGCGGCTTCTTCAAGGGAAAGTTTTTTTGCATTTTTCGAAAAATAAAAATTTGCCGCCTCTTCGACTCCGTAGATCGCGCGGGAGCCGGCGTGTCCTAAATAAATTTTGTTAAGATACATCTCCAATATTTGTTTTTTCGAGTACCGCAACTCCATAGCCAGAGCAAGTTCCAACGCACGTAGTTTGCGAGCGAAAACCTTCCGCGGAGAGAGAAATAAATCCTTCGCGAGCTGTTGAGTAATAGTGGAACCGCAGCCAATTACAGGAATGTCAAATCCGAAGTGGTAATAAAAGCGCGGATCTTCGGAAGCGATTACCGCGTTTTGCAGGTAAGGAGAGATAGTCGCCAGGGTAAGCGAATAGCGGGATTCAGGCTCCGTATTATTCAAACGGCCGATTTCTGCCGGTTCCAATCGGATCGATTCCAGTTTTTTACCTGTTGAGGAACTCAGCGCGGTTACTCTGCCATCGCGAACAGCTATATCAACCGGGCTATCCATGTTTAAGCGCTTTTCAATTCCTTTGTTACGTAAGAATATCAGAATATGTTTCGCATCCTGAGAAAATGTTCCGGCTGTGGACGGCTTTCCCCAAACTTTTTTATAGGAGAGTTTGTTCAATCGCTCAATAAAACGGATGTTGCCCAGATGATCGCCTTTACGGATTTCCAGAGGCCGTCCGTAAAATATAGAGGGAGATTTATCATCATTTTCGGTAGCCCATTTACCCAACTCGACGTACAGATAACCGATACGAAAAGCCAGGACAATAATCAGCACACCCGAAACAATCAAAAACAAATTTTTACGACTCAAAATATCCTCCCCGTCATTTTAGAGTTGGCCGAAACATTTTCATCGCACCAGAAACCATAATTTTTTTTGATACAAATCAAAATTGACAGAAACGTATCTTAATGTTTTATAAAGTTAACCACAGCGACCTCTGCACATCAAGAAAATTTTATACAAAAATTATTCCGGAAGTTGTCCGGCAACAGGCAATAAGGTTACTTGTAATAGAAAACTGTGTCTGTTATAATCAACTATCAAATAACCCTTTTTAAAAAAAGTAAGGAGAAGACGGGTATGAAGTTCATTAAATTTATTGCGATTCTGCTTTTGATGGTTTTGGCAATAAGCTGCTCAAAAAAAGATGATGCTCCCGCAATTCCTACAGATTTAGCATTCCCTTATCAGGATGAAACTCAACTCGGTGACGAATCACACTGTTACGGCCTTACCAACTGGAATCCGCCCGATAATACTGAAACACATTCGGGTATCGATCTTGCCGCCCGTTACAGCGATCTGGCCATGGACGAAGCCCGCAACGTTCCCATTGTTGCTCCTGCCGCCGCGACCGGCTTCCATATATATGATATGACCAGCGGAATGGGAGGGGCCAGCATCCTTCTTCTGCTGCAAATGAACGATTACTGGTACATTGCTATCAACTTCGAGCCCCAAAGCACTGACGCGGTGACCAACGCGCTCCAGCGCTCGAATTCTCTGGTAGATCTGTCCGGCACGGATTGCTCCGCTGGCTGCTACTTCAATACACCGGTCAGCAAGGGCGACTGGATCGGCGATCTCATTGTCCGAAACGTTATGACCGGCGCGTATCCGCACATTCATTACAGCTTGTTGTACAAATCTCCTTCCCAGACGCTGGAAGACGCCTTCGCCAATAATCTTTTGATTGCCAGAAACCAGGGAACCAATCTGCCACCAACATCGGGTGCCGGGTCTCCTGTAACACCCATAGAGCTCGTCGGAACGCCTACTACCTTCTATTGCCCGTATGAATATTCTTCCAGTGCCGCAAAGGCAATTATGGATGGCATGATAAAGTTATCCATAAGCGGCAGCGCCTGTTCCTGCGTTTGCGCGTATAATTCCGATGAAGGTGATTGCGGAGTTTGTCCTTAAAATAATGAACTAAAAAAAGTAGTTTAAAGAGACAATCTTCCCGGATGGAAATCCGGAGGAAGATTGACTCTTGTTTGGCGCGGACATTAAAAGAACAGCCTCATAAATCTTTTATACCACTGAACACCCCGCAAAATTGTTTCCACGGACATCGGGTTTGACAGAATTCCAGCGGTGCTTTTTCCCTGATAAGCGCAATCAGCGCTTTTAGCGTTATTTCATCTCCGTAAGAAATACCAAGCCCTTTCAGAACTTTCGAGTCCCATTTTCCTACTTCTTCTTCATTGCCGACAGGATTTTCGCAACGATTATTCCGGCACTCAGGGCAGTAATCGCAAATCTGATCCGGTCCATTGGTTACGGTGATAATCAAATTCTTATCCGAATGCGTCAGATCTTTAAGTTTATTTAAGACGCGGGTGAATTCTTCCCCGCGAACTATATACTCCAAAGGCAGAAATCTTCCGCAAAAAATGTGATGCGGCCGCAATTTTAATTTTTCCTGATTTTCACTGAAAGTCATGTAAAATCCTCCCTTTAATTTCCATGACAACTTATTGCTTTTTATCATAAATTGCCTTTTAAAGAAAAGAAAACATTAATTTTTTTACTAAGTTTTACTAAGTTTCTTGACATACGAAACAGCTGTTTCTATACTTATTCAAACAAAAAGATACCATCGTTTTACAACAGCAAACTCTGAAATAACCTGTCAATAAAACGGAGAAGGTTTTTATGAGTGATAAACTGTTCACAGGAACCTGGAAACTGAAATCAGTCGTAAAAAAAACATCTGACGGCCGCGTGAGCAAACCTTTAGGTGAATATCCTTTAGGATACATATCCTACACGCCCGATGGATTCATGCACGCAATCCTGATAAGGTCAGGGCAGAAACCTATTGGCATGCGTCCGGAAGAGCTCAGCGATGCCCTCAGCACGAAAAAACTATTTATGTCCTGGAAATGCATAAAGGCAGGCCTAAAGTACATAAAGACAACGACAGCAGTCATGTCATATTGCGGCACATATGAAGTTATTGACAACACTGTTGTACATCATGTAAAAGCCGCTATGGTTCCCGACTGGATTGGAACGGATCTTAAACGCAAGTTTATCCTCAACAACAACACACTTACTCTTACACCACATGATGACACGGGAAATGTGATGGATTTGGTTTGGGAAAGAGTTTCCTGATATAAATTAAACAAAGAGATTTGATTATGAAAAGATGCCCCCATTGCCGGGAAACGTTTCAGGATAGTGTTACTACATGCCTTTATTGTGACGGACCACTTGAAACACTGGAGCCGCTTCAATATAAGATTTCTGTTAAGAAAACCAAAAAAGAACAAAAAGGCAGCGACACAATACCAAAGAAAACATGGAAAGAAATCAGTATTCCGCTCATAACAGCTCTTGTAGTCGCCGGCATTCTATTTGCAATCTCACAGATAAAATATTTTGACAAAAATACACAACAAATAACCAGAATTAAATCCATGCAGTTTGATTCGCCTGATACTTCCACATCGGCAGATACATCGATATCAAACCCGGCATTATCGTCAGCTCCAACCACTACACCCGGTGCCGTCATTGATTTGTACAATAATGCATTGGCTCTGTGCTCCAGCGGGAAATGCACCGACCCTCAAAAAGCTATTGAATATCTGGATGAAGCAATTAAACGCAAGCCTGATTTAGCCGAAGCTTACAACATCAGAGGTAATGCTGATGGTGATCTCGGACAGCATCAGCGTGCCATTGAAGATTACAACGAGGCTATCCGCCTGAAACCCAATTATGCTCATGCTTATTACAACAGAGGTTATACTTACAGTAAACTCGGTCAATACCCGCAGGCTATTGAAGATTACAATGAAGCCATTCATTTGAAACTTGAAAATACCAGTGTCTATTACAACAGAGGCAATGCTTATTTTATGCACGGCAATAAAGAACTTGGCTGCACTGACGCGCAAAAGGCTTGTGAATTGGGAGACTGCACATTACTGGAAGACGCCAAAAGCAAAAAATATTGTCCTTGAACTTATGCCACGACAATATAATGCCGTATTATTTCTTACCTGTGTAATCGTAAAATCCCTTGCCGCTTTTCATTCCCATTTCGCCGCGGTCGACGTACTTCTTCAGTAAATCAGCGCTTGATTGCGCGTTTTGATCGTTGCGTTTCCTTGCCCAGAAATCGGTGACTCTCCACACAGTCTCCAGACCGATGTAATCCATTAATTCAAAAGGACCTAACGGCATAGCCGTGATTTCTTTCCACGAGCGATCCACATCTTCGGGAGATGCAATGTCCCGAGAAACCAGATTTAACGCGGCCAGCAGCCACGGATTGAGGAGCGAATTGAATAAATAACCTGCCTTTTCCTGTTTGAGAACGATGGGTATGTGCCCGATTAACTCGCTGAAGCGCCGGACGGTTTCCACCGCTTCGGCAGAAGTGCCGGCGTGTCCCATCACATCCACCAGCTTAAAACCGGGATGAAAATGAAAAGCTAGGAAGCGATCGGGACGGTCGGTCTTGCCTGCATACATCGATGGCACCAGTGACGATGTGTTTGTGGTAAAGATAGTACGCTCCGGGCATACCTTGTTGAGCTTTCTAAAAAATTCTCCTTTAATGTCAGGGTCCTCCGGAATCGATTCACTGACCAGGTCAATATCAGCACCGGCAACAGCCAAGTCCGTTGTGGTTGTAATATTATTTTTGAATGACTCGGCTTTTTCCTTCGTTATAAATCCATTTGCAACCATCCTGTCTATCTTCTTATTCAGGCTCTCCTTCGCCTTCGCCAGAAATTCATCCTTAACGTCATATAAAACTACTGCAAAGCCGCTTGTCACACAGGAAAGGCCGATGCTCTGTCCCATCGTTCCGGCTCCGGCAATAAGTACCTTTTTTATGTCTTCCGCTTTCATGTTCTTTCTCCTCTTCTAATACAATGCTTTTCTATTCAAAATTCGGGTTTTGATTTAATCTTATAAAAAGCAGATTTTCAAGAGGATAATTAATTACAGCACTCTGCCCTCTTTTTGTTTAGTTATTTCTTGAGTTTAGGCAAATCCATCCAAGACCTGAAATAAATGCATGACAAAGGAATAAAATTAATCTTGACAATAGGACGTTCGTCCTATATATAGATTTCATGAAGAAAAAAATGGATATTAATGCTGTGGAGCAAAAGTTTGCTTCCTTTTTTAAAGAACAAAGACGAATGCCCACTTATTCGGAAATGCTTCCTCTTTTAGGTGTCAAAGCGAAAAGCGCTGCCGAATACTGGATAAAAAAACTTTTGGAGAAAGGCTCGCTGGAAAAAGACACAAAAGGTTTTCTGAAACCGTCACGGCTGTCTTTCCATCTGCCTGTTGTGGGTAATGTTGCGGCCGGATTCCCTTCGCCCGCGGAAGAAGAACTGCGGGACACAATGTCCTTCGATGAGTATCTGGTAAACAATCCGGCATCGTCTTTTATTCTATCCGTTACCGGCGATTCCATGATCGGCGAAGGAATAAAAGACAAAGACCTGGTTATTGTGGAGCGAGGGAGAGAACCCAAAAACGGGGATATCATTCTGGCAGAAGTGGACGGTCGTTGGACAATGAAGTATTTCCACAAGAGAGGAAAAAAGATAACCCTGGAAGCAGCCAACCCGAAATATCCGCCGATTACTCCCCAGGAAGAATTACGCATCGCCGGCGTGATAACGGCGGTGGTGAGGAAATACCACAAATAAAATTTCTATGTTGATTGTTGTTTAATATTAAACTAAATTCAAAATCGCAGATTGTGTAGAGGGGTGTTAGGCCGACAGAGCTGTCGGCGTTAATGAGCCCCATGTTTTATAAACAACGTACTATGAAACATGATAGGCGAATTATCCCGAACGCGAAGCGATTCGGGATTGGTTCCTTATTATAATTAGCATAGATCTATATAAACAATGTTCGCCGGACAGACCAAGTCAATTATCCTATGAACAGGAACGGCACAGTTGGAAACCTTCACAGAAAATAAAGCATTGGTAGAAAACCCGCATTACAATGATCAAAGGCAGAAAAGCCTTGCTGGTCTCCACGATGGTATGATCGATAAACCCATAATTAAAGTAATCAATGCTTTTAACAAACTGCCTTATTGTTTCACACTGCAGTGCTGCTATGGACATTTTATCTACGGTGGCCAGAATGATCCGCATAATCTGGAACCCTTGCCACTGACAGATACCATTGCCAGAGTGGAGTACAGGATAGCTTACATCGCCCTCTGCATTGAAAACAGTGATTTGGGAAGGATGCTTTTTGATGCTTTGAAGGGAATTGCGGATATTGACCCAGAGAACATCCAGTTCTGTTGTGCAGAATGGTTTTGGGAAAAACAGCTCAATTCTTATGCGTTACAGGTTGAACCAGACAGGTTCAAGTTTGAGGACAAGGCTATTGTCGATTACCAAGAGGCTTTGAAAATCGAAAAGATACGAAACGAGTTCTTTGTTCAGATAAAGGCGTTGCTTCAAAAACAGCAATGGAGAGATAAGTCCGGCTAACGCCCGCTGCATGCTTTTCGTTATGCCTAAAGAAAGTTCTTGCGAATACTAAATAATGTACATTATAATG
>AWGX01000085.1 GCA_000495415.1 Smithella sp. ME-1
CCTTCCCGCCGTTTTTTGCTGTTGCCCGTACTATTCCGTTATGCAAAAGAATCATGCCGAGCATGTCCGGCGGAGATTCTTTTTTTATTTCTCTTATCCACTTATCAATCATAAAAATACTCCTTGATAATAATATGGCTATTTACAAATCAAAACTTTTGCAAACCTGTATTAAGCTAACAATCATGTCATACCGGAGAAGGTCGGCGGCGTGCCCCTAACGGTATATCCAGTATTGTTAAGCTTCTCTAGATTCCCGCCTACGAGACTGTGTC
>AWGX01000086.1 GCA_000495415.1 Smithella sp. ME-1
TCTCGCTTCGTTTCGAAATGACATGTTGTAACGAGGTTATAGTATAGAAACACCTCGCTAATTTTCTAATATGAAAACGGCCACAGTCGGAAACTTGAACGTATAATTCTCCAGATTTCGGCTAAACCTTTCGGTTCAATCAAAATAAACAAAACTATGGCCAATCCGAAAACAAATTCTCTGAGCGGCGCCATATTTAAACCCCAACTGGCAATTGACTGTACATTCATTAATATTCCGGTTACAAATCTCAATAGCTCATTGAGCAGTGTAATGAAGGTTGCGCCGAAAATCGCGCCTGGGATATTGCCCATGCCGCCGATAATGACCATGGCAATGTATTCAACCGATAATCCCAAGTTGAAAGGTTCAGTCGTAATACTGACCATGTAATAACCCCACAGAGCTCCGGCAAATCCGGCATAAAACGAACTGATACCGAATGATAATAATTTGTATTTAAAAATCGGGATGCCCATTCCTTCCGCGGCTCGATCGTTGTCACGGATGGCGATAAAAGCCCTGCCGTATTTACTGCGGATGATATTTACTGCAAACCAGGTCATGCATACGAGGCTGATAAATATCAGGAAGAAGAACATTTTATCACCCGATATTTGCCATCCGAAAATTTCCGGCGACGGCAGTGTAATGCCCATCGTACCTTTGGTAAGACTCTCCCAGCGAATTAAGACATATTCGATAATAAATTGTCCGGCAAGCGTGGCTATCGTCAAATAAAGGCCCTTTAACCGCCCCGAAGGTATGCCGAAAATCATTCCGACGAGAGCGGTAATAATTCCCGCCGCTGGTATTGCAATGTAAAATCCCACACCGAACCTTGTTGCCAGAATTGCTGCCGCATAAGCGCCCACACCGAAGAACGCACCATGTCCCAGAGAAATCTGGCCGGTGTAACCGATAAGAATGTTCAGGCCGATGGCGGCAATGGCTGCGATTCCGATGGTGTTAACAATATAGAGCATGTAGGGGCTCAAAACAAATGGAGCCACAAAGAAAAGCACACCAAGAAAAACACACATCCATAAACGGCCGAAATCCGTTTCAAAAATATTCAATTCCTGCTCGTAGGTTTCACGATAATTGCCGCAGGGATGAAAAGATAATTTTTTCTTTATTTGCATTTTCTAGCCCCAATAAATGGGATAATTTCTAACTTACTAAACTCTTTCTATTTCCACCAAACCAAACAAACCGTACGGCTTGACCATCAAAATAAATACAAGGACAATATAAGGAACTACGTCGCGTAAAGATGGCGAAAGATATCCACCGGTAAAAGTTTCCAGAAGACCTATGATAATTCCTCCGATAATCGCTCCGCCGATGCTGTCCAATCCTCCTAAAATGACAACAGGGAATACTTTCAGACCAATGGAACTCAAATCGTGAACGTTAACACCGTTGATAATACCCAGAACAATGCCGCTCATGCAGGCAACCAGCGCGGCAATTGCCCAGGAAAGCGCAAACACACGTCGGACGTGAACGCCAAGTGAAAGCGCTGCTTTTTGATTATCGGCAACCGAGCGCATGTATATTCCCTGCGCTGATTTTTTAAAGAACAATCCGAATAAAACAAGAAAAATAACGCTTATAATCAGAGTGGCTGAATAAACCGGCGCCACATAAATTGAACCGAACTGCATGCCCATTGTCTCCGGTAGAAAATTCGGATAAGTATGCAGATTGCCACCCCAGATAAGCAGAATCATACCCTTAAACATAGCCGCCAGTCCCACCGTCAGCATGATGACAAAAATAAGTTTTTCGCCGATTAAAGGACGTAAAAAGAATCTCTCAATCAGGAATCCGAGAATAAAACATCCGATCATGGTCAAAATGAAAGCAATATATACAGGCAGTTGCGCCCATGTTACGAGCGACAGAAAAAAGAAGGCACCGAGAGCAAGAAGTTCACCGTGAGCGAAATTCAAAACGCTCGATGATTTAAAAATCATGACAAAGCCCATCGCGGAAATGCCGTAGAGCAATCCCACGCAAATGCCGTTAACTAATAATTGTAGAAAAAATTCCATTTAAAAACTCCTCAACTAGTTCGATACATTAATAATATTAATTTTTGTTTCTATCTCGCCTATTCTGCCGTCACGGTATTTAACCTTGCCGGTAACTTCGATATTCTTCTGGTTGTTGTACATAGCTTCAATAATCTTCAGATACAAGCCATAAACAAAACGGCGACGCACTTTGCCGGTACGGGTCAATTCTTCATCATCCGCATCCAGAAGTTTATAAAGCAGAACAAATTTTTTAATTTTCATTACTTCCGGAAGCTGCTCGTTGACACTGGTAACTTCCTTTAAAATAAGTTCCTCCACAGCCTGTTGTTGCGAAAGATCCATGTAAGTTGTGTAAGGAATCATTCTGTCCTCCGCCCAGTTGCCGACATTGCCCATATCAATGTTAATCATGGCAGCAATATAGGGACGTGCCTCGCCGAAGGTAACTGCTTCTTTAATATAGGGGCTGAATTTAAGACGCGTTTCGATAAAATCAGGTGAGAACGCTTCTCCGCTTTTGTTACGAATAATATCTTCCTTGCGGCCGATGATGAGCAAATGACCGTCGTTGTCAATGTACCCGGCATCACCGGTTTTCAGCCAGCCGTTTTCAAAAGCATTCTGAGTTGATTGATAATCGTTGTAATATCCGGAAAAATTTGCCTCCGATTTAACCAGCACTTCCTGATCTTCGGCAATTTTCACTTCAGTCAAAGCCATAGGTTTGCCTACGGTTTCCAATTTAACTTCATCATCAGGTTGTATTTGAAATATACCGCAGGATTCAGTGAGACCATAACATTGCTTTAAATTCAAGCCAATGGCCCGGAAAAAATGAATTACATCCGGACTGATCGGATGTCCTCCAGTAAACGCGCCGCGAAAACGTGCGCATCCGAGACGATCCAAAAGCGGTTTATAAACTAAAGCTGACATTGTTTTATATAAAACCCGCAGAGATAAAGGAACAGACTGTTTGTGTGATTGCTTTTCCACAACGGATTTCCCGATTCTTTCACTAAGATAAAAAAGGTTTTTTTTCACCCAGCCTGCGTCGGATATCTTCACCCGTATGCGTGAGGCCATATCTTCCCAAAAGCGTGAAGAAGTAATAATCATAGCGGGGCCAATGTCTCTAAAATCTTCCAGAACCGTTTCCGCCGTTTCCGGAAAATTCATACACATAGCGCTGCCAAGCGCAACGCCCATACCCCACATCTGATCAACAATCCACGCCGTTGGAGACATCGAAAGCCAGTTTTCCTCCGGTTCGATTTTTGTTTCTTCCAGCCATTGAGCAGCCATAGTGGTGAGGTTGCGGTGCGACAGCATGGCCAGCTTGGGAACGCCGGTAGTTCCTGAAGTCTGAATCATAACAGCTACATCATCAGGACGTCCTTTATTTATTTCTTCTTCGATAAAACGAGGATGATCTGTGATAAATTTTTCTCCCTCTTCCAGAAGCCTGGCATAGCTTATTAACCATGGATCATCTTCATATGAAGTCATCCCTGTAGGATCAATATAGACGACTTTCTTGGTCTGCGGCAGTTTATCCTTGACTTCCAGAAGCTTATCAACCTGTTCCTGGTCCTGGACAACTACGATGGGCGAGTTTATCCGTTTGATGGAAAAAGCAAGTTCATCGGCAATGGAAGATGTAAACAAATTAAGAGTTGTCGCACCCAGAGCATGGGCCGCCAATTCCGAAAAAAGCCATTCGGGATGATTGTGAACAACCATACAAAGATTTTCGCCGCGCTTAAAATTTAGCGAAGCAAAGCCGGCCGCTGTTGTCCTCATATAACGGCAGTATTCTGCCCAGCTGTATTTCTGCCAGATACCGTAGGCTTTTTCACGAATTGCCGTTTTAGCATCGCCGTATTTATCGGCATTTTCTATTAACAGCTGTGGCAGCGTTAATTTGTCCCGCCGGCGCGGGATGTCGCGTTTTAGAAAGGAGCCTCCGGCTCCTTCTGGAGGAGCTCCACTTTTTTCACTATGTTGTTCTTTTGTATCCAAAATATATAACGCCTTAAGTTTTTATAAAGCTTCAGCCTCGCCTAGATAAGCTTTGATGACTTCAGGATTGACGCTGATTTCTTCAGCGCTCCCTTCACCCAGTTTTTCACCAAAGTTCAAAACCATAATTCTCTGGGAAATGCTCATGACAATAGACATATCATGCTCGACCAGAATCATTGTCAGCCCCCATCTCTGATTCAATTCCAGAAGAAAGCGGACCATATCTTCTTTTTCTTCCATGTTCATTCCGGCAAACGGCTCATCCAGGACAAGAAGCTTCGGCTCCAGAGCAAGCGCCCGTCCCAATTCCACTCTCTTCTGCATTCCATAAGGAAGAGAGCCGACTGTTTTCTTGCGAATGGACTGCATTTCCAGAAAGTCAATTATCTCTTCCAGAATCTGCCGATGACGGATTTCTTCTTCTCTTACCGATTTGGAAAAAATAAAGGATTTGATGAAACTGTATTGACAATGAATATGACGTGCCAGTGTCATATTCGCTAATACGGTCATTCCCGGAAACAGCTCTATGTTTTGGAAAGTTCTGCCGATACCCACACCGACGAGTTCATGGGTATGTAAATTAGTAATGTCTTGACCGTTAAATATTATTTTGCCCTGCTGGGCACGATAAAAACCGGTTATACAGTTAAGAAGACTTGTTTTCCCTGCTCCGTTGGGACCGATAATCGCCATTAATTCGCCCGTACGGACATTAAGATCAACATCTTTAACGGCAATAACACCGCCGAAGCTTAAATGTAAATTCTGAATAGAAAGTTCTGCTTTTTTATCTTCTTCCCGCCGGTTAACCATTATCGACGGCCGGCTGCGATAAGCCTTCATTAAAACCTCTTGATACGGGTGTTGCCGGAGTCAAATAAAAACTCCGGCAACACCACCATTTTCAATACTTACTTTTTAAGCAGTTTTATCTTATCCTTACCCGGTACATAGAAATTCGTCACGGGTATGAACGTTCCGTCTTCCTTTACTTTAACCATGCGCGCGGTGAAAGATGCACCGTGATCATCTTTGGTATAGGTTATTGCCGGCACAATGCCGTCGAATTTTTCATTTTTAAATGATTCCATAGCGGCATTGACTGTTGCCGGATTGATATCCTTGCTTTTTTCATAAGCACGTTTAAAGGCACGTTCCATAATCATACCGACAACAACCCCTTCCCAGTAGGAAGCATCAAATTTGTCCACTGTTTTATAACGTTTCCATAAATCCTGCATCATAGCCATACCTTTGGATTTATCAACAGGTAATCCTCCGGGAAATTGTATGGTAAGGCGATCTTTGATCAGGCCGGCTCCCATTTTGAAAAAGTCAGGATCTGTTGATGTCCATGTTCCCAGAAAAACAGGGCTGTAATTGATACGGTCAGCGCTTTTAAATGCCGTAATGATCGCGGAAGGAAGCATCTGCATAAAGACATATTCCGCACCGGATTTCTGCAAGCGGAGAAGTTCCGTGTTAAGATCAACTGTTTTAGGTGGAAATTCTTCCACACCGACAATTTTAATTCCCAGTTTTTCCGCATATTCCTTACTGGGGGCGTGAATAGAACGACCATAAGCATTATTGTAAGTGAGCAAACCGACTTTAGGAGCCTCTTTGCCTTTATGGATGGCTTTAATATACTCCAATACTGCATGACAATCCATCTTATAGCTGCCGAAAGGCAAATACATATAATCAACCGGTTTTTCCAGAATCTCCCAACTGGTAGAATAATTGATTGTCGGAACTTTATATTCCTGGATGATCGGTTTTGCCGCCAGTCCTTCACCGGCACTCCATGTGGCTATAATATCTACTTTGTCCTGCAATACAAATTTCTTTACTGCAGCTATTGCTTCGGGAACTTTGTATGCCGTATCCACAGTAATCATTTCTATCTTGTTACCATACACTCCGCCTTTTACTTCATTTACATACTTGAAATAATCGCGTTGCCCCTTTTCATGGAATTGTCCCCACGTTGAAGCCGGGCCTGTCAGGTTGATTGCAGCTCCAACCTTAATAGTTTTTGCCTGCACGTTGCCCATGCCGGCAAGCAAAAAAACACCTGCTAAAATCGTAATCCATAATTTAACTTTCATATTCATTTCCCCTCCCCTTTTTATCTTTTCGATTTAATAACGAGCCATAATAATGGCAAAAAAAAACCGTGGGATTTGCTCTGCCCACGGTTCATTTCCCTTTGTAAATGGTCATGATTCTATCAGGCAGACCTTTAAGTTAATAAAGTTAAAAAAATAAAAAAAGACCGCCCTTTTCTTATAATGAACAATTAACATTTTATTCATACCTCTTGAATGAGGCATATAGAGCAAAAATCGCTAAAAAGTCAAGGAAAAAGAAACCATCGGCTATTTTTCTCTCTGTTTTTTTCGTTTCTCTTCATGAATCGGATTTTTACAAGTATAAAGATATTAAAAATGCATTAATCGCTAAATTATTACTTATTTGTTTTCAGATACTATTCGACGCCTAGTTTTTCTATACGATAGCGCAATGAATCGAAGGATACATTTAACAATTCGGCGGCTTTCACTTTAGAGCCATTGGTTTTTTGCAAAGCTTTTTCAATTATTATCTTTTCGATTTTTGCCAGTTCAGCGTTGAGATCAATCCCTTTATTTGTTATTTCAATATCAAATTTAGGTGCACCAGCGGATAATTCAGGATTCAGGGTTAAGCTTTCCGGCAGGATTATATTGGAACTCTCCATGGCGACACTGCGCTCAATAATATTCTCCAATTCACGAATGTTACCGGGGAAAGCATAATTCGTCAACAATTCCATGGCATATGAAGAAATATCCCTTATTTCCTTACCAAACATTTGAGCGTATTTTCTTATAAAATAATTGATAAGAAGAGGAATGTCCTCTTTACGATCTCTCAGCGGTGTAAGATGAATGGGAATTACATTGAGCCTATAATAGAGGTCTTCGCGAAACTCACCTTTTCTTACCTTATCTTTTAAATTTTGATTGGTCGCGGAAATTATACGTACGTCAACCTTGATATCTTCCGAGCCACCTATCCGCCTGAATGTTCTTTCCTGAACTACCCGTAAAAGCTTGACCTGCAGAGCAGGAGATAATTCGCCGATTTCATCCAGAAAAACAGTACCCCCGCGTGCCATCTCAAAAAATCCCGGCTTGTCGGCGTAAGCACCGGTAAAAGAACCTTTCATATATCCAAATAGTTCGCTCTCCAGTAAATTCTCCGGTATTCCGCCGCTGTTAATAGCCACAAATGGTTTTTTGCAGCGGGAAGAATTTTCATGAATAGCGCGCGCCACAAGTTCTTTTCCTGTCCCGCTTTCACCCAGTATTAAAATATTCGCAAGCGTATCGGACACTTTTTTTATTGTTGCGAATATCTTAACCATTTCTCTGTTTGTTCCGATCATCCCGTAGAATAAATTATTTGCATCCGCCGATATTTTTTCTTTCTCAACGTTGTTCTCTATCAATCCTTTTTTCTGCAGTGCCGACCGTACAACTTTTTTTAATTCCTCAATAGTCCCGCCTTTTTCCACATAATCATACGCCCCTTCTTTCATCGCTTTTATTGCTGTTTCTCCGGAAGCGTAGGCCGTAATAAGAATTACTATGGTATCTGGCCTTTGATCCTTTATGGCCTTAAGAAAATCGATGCCACTGATTTTAGGCATTTTTAAATCGGTAATAATTAGATCGAACGCAGTCTTACGGCACAAATCAATCGCCTTTACCGGCTCTCCTATGCTGGTTACATCGTAGCCTTCCTGAACAAGCATAATTTCCATGAATTCTCTCATGCCCTGATCGTCATCAACAATCAGAATTTTTGCCATTTTTACCTCCACTTAACTTTAATGCCGGCTAAAAGACAGATTACCGGTGCCTTTTTTGTTATTTAACGGGTAACCAGACACAACAAACAGTCCCCTTGTTTATCGAACTATCTATCTTAATTTTCCCGTTGTAACCATCAACAATATGATTAACAATAGTCAATCCCAGTCCTGTTCCTTTCGTTTTATTTGTGAAAAAAGGTTCAAATACTCTGGCTAAATCTTCTTTACTAATACCGCATCCCGTATCCATAATTTTTATTTCAGCATATTTTTTCTCGTCATCCAACTCCACCGTTTTTGTTTCGACAGACAAAACACCATCTTCTTCCATGGACTGAACTGCATTGAGAACCAGATTGTTGATAATTTGGCGGACCTGTTCTTTATTGGCAAACGCTTTTATATTAACCGTCACTTTTTTCTCAACTCTGATTTCATCTTTCCATTCCGGAGACAACTTTATATGCTCCAAGACTTCTTCAATCACCTCTTTTAAATCAACTGATTCTCTTGATGCCGGAACCGAACGAGCCAGCAAGAGAAAATCACGGGCAAAGCTATCCAGTTGATCTTTACTTCTCAATATTATTTCCATTAAACGTTTGTTGGTTCCTTCAAGTTCCAATCCTTTCTTTAACAATTCTATTGAACCGGTTATTGCCGCCAGCGGATTACGCACTTCATGTGCCCATCCGGCTGCCATTTCACCTATTATCGCCATCTTTTTATTCATTTCGAGTTTCTTTTCCATCTCTGTAATTTGAGTTAAATCCTGAAATATAAGAATGCTTCCTATTTCATTTTCATTTCTTCCTTTCAGCGGAGAAACAGACAAACCCAAATTAACGTTAGCTCCATTTCCGCCGGTGATTAGAACTTCAATCCTGTTTTTGAATTGTTTATCGATCATCTCTGTATCCATAAAGGGCAGAAATTCAGGAAATACATCATCTACTTTAAGGTCAACTACTTTTGATCGTGAAAATCCGGTAATTTCTTCCGCGGCTTTATTAAAAGTTTTGATAACATTACGCAGATCAACAGTCATAACTCCTGTATAAACCGATTCTATGATGCTGCGAAAAAGCAAATCCAATTGATTAAATTCCGATTCTTTTTCTTCCAGTAAAGATCTCGTTTTCTTTTCCTGCTCAACGGCAAAACCGGCTAAGAATGCCAAAATATAAAACGACACAACATGAACCAGAATATTTGTTAATATGTCGTAAAAGTTAAGATTATAATAATATGTGAGAGAAGAAACGAAAGGTAACAAATCAAAAAACTTAAGGCCCACCAGTACTCCATAAAACACGCTGGCGACTGAAGCTATAATCAAACCACCTTTGCGACCCAGAAATGGCACAGAATAAATTATTACGAGCGTGTAAAAAAGAGAATAATCAATTTGAATGTTGTCGGTAAGACCGACAAGAAAGGTGATCAAAACTATATCAACCGTTAGCTGCAAAAAAATATTACTTCGTATATTTTTAAATAATTTGGCGAGAACGATGTAGACAACTGAAAAAAAATAAAAAGCGGCGGTGACAAAATAATAAAAATTTATGGTTATTTGTGATATTGAAAATTCCTGTTTTCTGATATCGAGAAAAACAATAGTTCCCAATAACAGCGTTACAAGAATAACCCTGGATACGATTAGAAAAAACAAACGCCTTGTATTTTTTTCTTTGGTTAAGGCTTCATTATTAAGTACAGGCATTCCGTTTTCTCTTTTAATCATGGGTATGAGATCCATAACAAATCACAATTTTGATTTCATATTATAATATTTTAGCAGTTTTCGCTAATTAAATTGAATTATTTTTCTCTTGGGGGAAAATATTAAAAATATGCGCAGACCATTAATTTATCTTTTTATTGCCCTCATTACCGGAATTGTTGCCGGAAGATATTTCACTACCCCCTATTATCTGTTGTCAGGCATAACTGTATTAATCTTTTTTTTTACTATCATCACAATTAGTAAAAGATGGCTGGTTGCCGCCGTATCTTTAATTCTTTGTTTCATTTTTATAATCGGTTTTTCTAGCATTCAAAAGCATCGATCTTTTGTCGGGCGTAATCAACATATCGGACAATATATTGATAAAGGCAACCTGGCTTTTGAAGGTGTTGTTATAGAAACTCCCCTTTCCTACCCCGATAAAAATGTTTTGTTCATAAAAAGTCTGAGGATACTGAAAGACAAAACATATATTCCGGTTTCGGGCAATATTCGTCTGGTAATTCCACCGGATTTAAAATTCCAATACGGTGATTTCCTCCGCTTTCACTCAGCTTTAAAAAACCCACATAATTTTAATAATCCCGGCAGATTTGATTTTGAAAGTCATATGAAACTTCAGGGCATATATGCCACCGGATTTATCTCCGATAATTCAAAGGTCATACTTCTCAGACAAAAAACAGCAAACTTCGCGAAGCTGAAACTGGAATCATTTAGAAATTATTTAAAACATATAATTTATAATAACGCATCTTCTCCACAGAGGGAAATCATTGAAGCCATGACTATCGGCAATCAAAATGAAATTCCCGCTGATATTCGGGACAATTTTAACAAAACCGGCACATCTCATATTCTTTCCATATCCGGCCTGCATATTGGAATGGTCTCAGCCGTAGCTTTTTTCTTTGCTTTCCTTTTCCTGAAATCTTCGGAATATCTGATGCTCAGATTCAATATAATTAAGTGGGCGGCGGCGTTGTCATTTCTGATGGTTTTGATATACGCCTGCATCGCCGGAATGGGCGTCACTGTTTTGCGTGCGGCGCTAATGGCTCTTATTTTTTTAATCGCTCTTATTTCGGGAAAACAAAAAGACCTTTATTCCACACTGGCTTTTGCAGGACTGATTATTCTGGCTATTTCACCGGAGGCTCTTTTCGATATTTCCTTTCAGCTTTCTTTTGTGGCCGTCCTGGCTCTAATTTATATTGTTCCAAGATTCAGCAACTTTAATTCAGATAATATTCCGGCGCTTCCATCATGGACACAAGGTATCATACGGTATGTATATTTGTCTGTTATTGTATGTATTGCGGCGACAATCGGCACTCTTCCTCTGATCATGTATTACTTTAACCGTGTCTCCTGCGTGACAGTTATTGCCAATCTGATTGCAGTTCCACTTCTGGGAACACTGACGCTGGCTATAGCCATGCTTTTTATCCTTTCCGCCTTCTTTTCTCAATTGATTGCGGGTCACCTTATTAAACTGGCTTCTTTCTTTGTGCAAATATCAGTCGATTTAATAAATAAATTAGCCGCTCTTTCCTGGTCTTCTTTAAACACCACAAAACCTAATTTGATTGAAATTGCAGTTTTTTATTTATTAATTATTCTTATTATTCAATTTATTGAGGAGAGAAAAAAGAGAAACAACCAAAAAGAATTTTCATTGAACCGTTTCCGTTTTCTTAAATATTCGTTAATTTTCACAATAATCTTTTTTGCCGCTGACATAACTTATTTCACCGCCAGAGATAAATTTTCTACTAATTTAAAAATTACAGTAATTGATGTGGGACAGGGAAGCTCCATTTTTGTGCAATTTCCCGGCGGGGAAAATATGCTTATTGACGGTGGCGGTTATTCCGACAGTTCTTTTGATGTAGGGAAATCAGTTGTTGCACCATTTCTTTATCATAAAAGAATCAGTCATATTGACACGGTAGTACTCAGTCACCCTCACCCCGATCATTTACTGGGGCTGATTTATGTCATAAATAACTTTCATGTACATAAAATCTGGAAGTCTAATATACCTGTCGGTCCCGAAGATTTTCCTGAATGGGAAAAGACAATCAAACTGAACAATCCGGGTGTTTTTACGATGTCCGACAAATCTCCGGGAAAAATAATTAACGGCGTTAATGTTAAAATCTTATGGCCTCTCAGTAATTCAGACAAGAACTCAAACGATGTTTCTTATGACGAGGTAAATGATTCTTCCCTGGTTGTGAAAATAAAATTCGGCAAAGTAAGCATTTTAATTCCCGGTGATATATCCGGTAATGTCGAAAAAATTCTTGTTGAATCTAAAAAAGATTTACGCAGTGATGTGCTGATTGTTCCGCATCATGGTTCGAAGCATTCCAGCAGCTTAGACTTCATTAGAGATGTAGGTTGCCGTTACGCAATAGTGAGCTCCGGAAAATCAAATGTATTTCGTCATCCACATCCGTCAACCTTGGATAGATATAATGATGCCGGCGTTAATATTTTACGCACTGATCGCAATGGAGCGATAACTATTACAACCGATGGACATAATCTTAATATTGATACATTGATTAACGACATAAAAAACTCTTATAACCATCAATAAATGTATTGACTTTATAATTTTTGAGATTATAATTTTAACCTAAATAAATTAAGTAGTTGTCATAATCTTCTTCACTTCCTGTTATCAGACTGGAGGTTTGAGGCGCTTCTTTAGAAATCATCGTCATCTGTCACTAAGAACAAGGAAAAATCGCGCCATGAAAAGCAAAAACAAAATCATATCCCGTTCAAAAAAAAATGATGTCTCTGTTCCGGAAAAACCATCTGCCCCGCAGGAGGTTAACGAGTTAAGCACTCATGTCAATTTCCCCATCGTCGGTATCGGCGCATCGGCCGGCGGGTTGAAGGCCTTCGAAGCTTTCTTCTCCGGCATGCCCACCCTCGGCGATCCCGGCATGGCCTTTGTACTTGTGCAGCACCTGGACCCGAACCACAAGAGCATCCTTACTGATCTCATCCGGCGCTACACCCACATGCAGGTCTTCGAGGTTGAAGACGGAATGACTGTCCATCCCAACTGCGTCTATATCATCCCACCCAATCGCGACATGGCGTTTCTGAATGGCACTCTTCAATTGATGGAGCCATTCTCGTCGCGCGGTCACCGCATGCCTATCGACTTCTTCTTCCGATCGCTCGCGCAGGATCTGCAGGAGCAGGCCATCTGTATCATACTTTCGGGCACCGGTTCAGACGGCACGCTGGGAGTGAGAGCCATCAAGGGTGCGGGCGGCATGGTCATGGCACAAAGTCCCGAATCCACAGAGCACGATGGTATGCCTAAGAGCGCCATCTCCACCGGTCTGGTAGACTACGAGCTTCCACCTGCGGAAATGCCAGCCCAAATAATTACATATGTGGCTCATGCCTTCGGCAAATCTCCCCTGCCCTCAACTATCATGGCGACCAAGACTGAAAACGCCTTGAAAAAAATATTTATCCTGTTGCGCTCCCATACCGGCCACGACTTTTCTCAGTACAAGCCCTCCACCATCCATCGCCGCATCGAACGGCGTATGGCCGTAGGGCAAATAGAAACGATAGATGGATATGTCAAGTACCTCCAACAGACGCCGGCTGAAGTGGAAGCGCTTTTTCGTGACCTGTTGATTGGCGTAACCAATTTCTTCCGTGACCCGAATACCTTCAAAACTCTTGAGGAACATATCATTCCGAAGATATTTGCCGGAAAGCCCGCAGGCAGCGCTATCCGCGTCTGGTCCCCGGGATGTTCCAGTGGCGAAGAAGCTTACTCTCTCGCCATTCTTCTAGCGGAGCATCAGGAGGCTCTAAAGCAAAGCTTCAAGATGCAGGTCTTCGCCACCGACATCGACAGCCAGGCTATTGCCACGGCCCGTCAAGGCTTATATGCGGCCAGCATCGCCGCCGATATCGAACCTGCAAGGCTGGCGCGCTTTTTTACAGCTGAAGCCGACGGCAGCGCCTATCGCATTCACAAAACCATTCGCGACATGATGGTCTTCTCCGAGCAAGATGTAATCAAAGACCCTCCATTCTCCAGACTCGACCTGATCAGCTGCCGTAATCTCCTGATCTATATGGATGGAGGTCTGCAAAAGAGACTGATTCCCCTATTCCATTACGCGCTAAACCCGGGCGGTTTTCTTTTCTTAGGCACGTCCGAAACCGTTGGGGAATTCGGCAATCTTTTTGCCACGCTGGACCGCAAGTCGAAAATTTATCAGCGCAGAGAAGACTTTCACGGCATGCAGCGTGCGGCTATGGAACGTTATATACCGCCGGTGATAGACACGGTTCTTCCACAGGCCGCTGTGAAGGCGGCATTACCCCGTAAACTACCCCTGCGCGAACTTACCGAACAGACGCTCCTTCAGCAGATCGCCCCGGCCGCCGCGCTGGTCAACAACCATGGCGACATTCTTTATCTTCATGGCCGCACCGGCATGTATCTTGAACCGTCTCCGGGAGAATCCCGAGTCAGCAACATCCTGAAGATGGCCCGCGAAGGTTTGCGTCACGAACTGACCGTCGCCCTGCATAAAGCCGAGGAGACAAAGGAGATCGTCTGCGCCTCTGGACTGCGTGTTAAAACGAACGGTAATTTTACCGCGGTCAATTTGACAATTCGTCCGGTAGCGCCTCTGCCTGCTTCAGAATCTGAATCGCCTCTGTACCTGGTCATACTGGAAGAAGCCTCCTCCCCGGACATAGCGGTCAGTGATAATTTTCTGTCAGGCAAAGAGCAGTCCACGGATACAGAAGCGCGCATCGCCACGCTCAGGAAGGAATTGCGGGTCAAGGAAGAATATCTTCAGGCCGCCAATGAGGAACTGGAAACATCCAACGAAGAATTAAAATCCTCCAACGAGGAAATGCAGTCGGTCAACGAAGAATTGCAATCCGCCAACGAGGAACTGGAAACATCCAAGGAGGAAATGCAATCGATCAATGAAGAACTGGCCACGGTCAACGCCGAACTGCAGACCAAAGTAGCCGATCTGTCACGCGCCAACAACGATATGAACAATCTTCTGGCCGGTACCGGCATCGGCACCGTTTTCGTTGATCATCAACTGCGTATTTTGCGCTTTACGCCGATGATTACTTCCATCATCAACCTGATCCCCAGTGACATAGGAAGGCCTGTGGGCCAAATTGTCTCAAATCTTATTGGTTACGACAACATCGTGGCAGACATGCAGGCCGTGCTCGACACCCTTATTTCCAAAGAGGTGGAATTACAGACCAGGGCGGGCGCGTGGTACACGATGCGCATTCTTCCCTACCGCACGATTGACAACGTAATCGAGGGCGCGGTCATCAGCTTCGTGAATATTACCGAACGCAGGCGGGCGGAAGAATTGCTTCGCCAAAGTGAGGATAAATATAGAACTATTCTTACAAATATTCAGGAAGGATATTTTGAGGTTGATCTTGCCGGCAACTTTACTTTTTTTAATGATTCATTGTGCCAGCTTCATGGCTATTCCAGACAGGAATTGATGGGCATGAATAACCGGCAATACACGGATAAAGAAACCGCAAAAAGAGTTTTTAAGGCCTTTAATAAAGTTTACAAAACAGGTGAGCCGCTCAAAAGATTCGACTGGGTGGTTACAAGAAAAGACGGGACGAACAGATACGTCGAATCATCCGTATCACTGTTGAAAGATTCATCAGATAAACCGATAGGGTTTAGAGGAATTTTACGTGACGTTACCGAGCAGAAACTCATTGAGGAGAAATTACTGTTTGAGGAACAACGATTCAGAGCTTTCATAGAGCACTCTTTAGATATCATTGTTATAATAAATCGAGAAGGAATTATCACCTATATAAATCCGGCGGTGGAGAAAGTTTTGGGATATAAGGTTGAAGAAAGGATTGGCGCAAAAGGATTTGAACTTGTCCATCCGGATGATGTGAAGTTTTTAACTGATTCATTCAATACTTTGCTCAGGGACACAAACGCCCCTGTTATACAGGGTGAAATGCATCTTCGTCATAAGGATGGGAGCTGGCGCACACTCGAAGCTGTGGGAAGCAATCTGGTACACGATAATGTTGTTGAAGCAATAATTGTTAACTATCATGACATTACCGAGCGCAAAAAGGCGGAAGAATCACTCCGGGAAAGCGAAAACAGATACCGGGAATTGAGCATGATCGACGACCTCACCCAACTTTATAACTCCCGGCATTTTTACGCTCAGCTTAAAAAAGAGACAGAGCGATCGAACCGCCATGGACAGCCCCTGACTCTTCTGCTTTTGGATATTGATAAGTTTAAGAATTTCAACGACACCTACGGCCATGTCGAGGGAGACCATGTGTTGTCGAAACTCGGCCAGATGGTGAAGCGATGTCTGCGCGAGATTGACACGGCTTACCGCTACGGCGGCGAGGAATTTACGATTATGCTGCCGATGACCACAAGAGAGGAAGGAATCGTCACGGCGAAAAGAATCCAAACAGAATTGAAGAAAGAGCCCTTCTCACCGGTTCCCCGCCAAAAGGTCTATATGACGATGAGCATCGGTCTTGCGCAGTACAAACCGAAGGAAAATATTAAAACATTTATTCGCAGGGTAGACATGCTCATGTATAAGGGAAAGAAAAACGGCAGAAACAAGATTTGTTCTGATGATGGCAGTGTCTTATAAAGAAAACATCCGCTCTTTAATTTTCAGATAAACTTGCCGATATTAAAGGAAAACAATATCTTACAACCATAAATATATTGACTTTATGATTTTCAAGTGTAGAATATTAAAGAAGGTTTAAAAATATCTAAGGCGTTTGCATAATTTCTCATCAACTTTAGTTATCATATAGGATGCTCATGCTCCAGTTTATCTATGATAAATTCAGTTGTTTAATCAGTAAAGATCCGTTCATTTCATGCATTAATCCTGACAGAGCTCATAATAATTAATAAGGAAACTTTTTTATGAAAACTAAAACCAAACCGGTATCCCGACAAAAAAAACGGACAATAAATGTGCCGAAAAAAAAATCACTCTCTCCCCCCAAAACCGGTCAAAGCAAGTTGTTAACGGCACTCTACTGGCAGTCCGCTCTTGACGCAGTTACTGATGCAGTCTGCTTTTTGGATACCGATCAGCGTATTCTGCACTGCAACCGGGCCATGACTGAGATGTTCGGTTTAACACAGAAAGAAATTATCGGAAAACACTGCTGGGAAATTGTGCATGACACAACCAAGCCAATTTCAAAATGTCCGACTACTCGTGCGAAAAAATCTCTTGTTCGCGAAAACGGCGAAATCCGTAAAGGAGACCGGTGGTTTAATATTACTGCCGATCCTATATTGGATAAGAAAGGTAAGCTTAAAGGTGTCGTGCATACACTACAGGACATTACTGAACGTAAACGTACAATACAAGCGCTGCAGGAATCAGAAATTAAATATCGTCAATTAGTGGAAAATGTAAGCGAGGTTATCTTCTCCGTCGATATGCAAGGTGTTATCACCTACATCAGTCCGGCCATGGAGCATTTAACGGGATACTCAACAAAGGAAGTTATCGGAACCAATATAACCAATCATATTTTACCCGAAGATCTCTCCAAGGTACTTGCGAGTATCAATCGAATTCTGGATAGCGGGCAGGAAGAATCTGTTGAATATCGTGTTAAAATTAAAAATGGTGAAATACGCTACGTACTAAGTTCAAGTAAAATAATTTTAAAAAACAAACAGCCGACAGGTTTAACCGGTGTTATCACAGATATCACCGAGCGCAAGCAGACTGAAGAAGCTTTAAAAGATGCCGAATTAAAATTCAGAACAATATTTGAGTTTGCATCGGATGGAATTCTGTTAGTAGAGACCGTCAGTAAAAATTTTATTTCCGCCAATGACAGAATATGTGCCATGCTGGGCTATACTAAAAAAGAATTTCTGAAATTGAATGTTTCCGATATTCATCCCAAAAAGTACTTGCCATACGTTATTGATCAATTCGAAAAACTTGCCTGTAACGAAATAACGATATCGCATGATATTCCTGTATTGAAAAAAGATAAAACCGTATTTTTTGCGGATATAAACTCTTCGTCAGTTACTTTAAGCGGAAAAGAATACCTTATGGGCATCTTCAGAGATGTCACCGAACGCAAACAGGCGGAAA
>AWGX01000087.1 GCA_000495415.1 Smithella sp. ME-1
CCAGCCGCAAGAAGGATTCCCAGTCGGTACTGGAAATATCAACATCATAAAAACCTATACGGCAAGCTGTCGGCCGATGATATAAACTTGTAAGATGAGGAATTTTATACCGCTGCCAATTTAAAAACAGGTTTATTCCTTCCATGTATGTCTGCTTTTTTACAAGGCGATGTGTATGCGGCAAACGGCATCTTTTTTCCAAAACACTTTTTACACCCGCCGTAAAAAGAACAACATTC
>AWGX01000088.1 GCA_000495415.1 Smithella sp. ME-1
TCTGCACGGAAATGTAATATTGAGTGAAAAAATAGCCGGAGTGTGGCGCAAACATGAAAATAATTTATCGCGGGCAATGGACTTCCGTCAATTTGCGGCCAACTTTGCTTTTATCACGAAACCGATGGAGTATGCACTGAGCAAAGGTTATGACAACGCTATGCTGAAATCCTGGGAAAAAACTATGACGGAGAGCATAATGCGAGGCCAATTTAACGAAGTCTGGATTAATGTGATGCGAAAACGCAGTCTCGCAGAAATGATACAATTCATACAGACCGTCAAAAAAGAGAAACCGGAGTTTGTAAATAATTTTTTTCAGTTGAAGAATATAGCGCGCTTTTTCTTATATTTCTTGTTAACGGTGGCATGGAGAATGGGAAGGTAGAAAATGAAAATATTGATGCTGCATGGCTATTACTCGGGTATTGGAGGAGCAGAGGTTATTATTAATAATCAGATAAACGGTCTCAGGGAAAGAGGTCATGAGGTATTATTGTTTTGTTTCGGTAATAAAAATATAGATGAGAAAAATCTCGTAGTAATCAAAGAACCAAAATCCAGTTTTCTAAGATATTTTTACCAGGTATTAATTAATCCGCGAGGATATTTACAGCTTAAAAAAACAATCAAATCTTTTAAACCTGATATCATTCATCTTCATAATATAGATAAACATATCCTGACGTTCCTTATGCCTGTAAAAAATTTTAAAACACTCAGATCGATTTATGATTTCGGTATAGTTTGTCCTTCTTTCTGGGGAGTTCATAAAGACGATCAGAAAGTATGCGAGCAGGGAATTGGCTTCAAATGCTTAAAGCATGGATGTATTAATCCGTTATTATTCCCTTTTT
>AWGX01000089.1 GCA_000495415.1 Smithella sp. ME-1
TCTGAACATTTTTGAACAGCCCCCAAACATGGGGTTTTTCAATAACCCCATAGTACCTGATTCCTTTTTATGTCATTGCGCTCCCCGACTTGTCGGGGCGCGCAATCTTATTTGCATTATAATTCTGCATTATAATTCTTGACAAATAAACCTGTTTACAGTACTATTAATAGCACTTAAAAAAGGATTATTTAAAATGGCACAAACAATTACGGCGAATGAATTAAAAACAAAGGGCGTGACTATCCTTAATGATGAG
>AWGX01000090.1 GCA_000495415.1 Smithella sp. ME-1
GAGTTGTCCGACAAGTTATTTTGCCGAAGCGTCATCCATAAATTTTCAACGGAGCATGACATATGGGTTCGGTTGTCTGAAGACGGCGCTTGTTTTTCGCCTGGCGAAAATGAAACTAACTAAAAGCACCCTTTTCCCCGTCCGGGAATAAATGCACAAAAAATCGGGCATTCGCTTTTTCAAGTGAATGCCCGATTTGTTTTTTTACAGATTTATAAAATAATTATTTTGCAGGTGCAGGGGCAGCTTCAGGAGCCGGTGCTACTGGTGCATTTGCAGCATCAGGAGCCGGTGCCGGTGCTTCAACTGTGGGAGCCGGTGCAGGTTCTTCAGCTTTTTTGCATCCTACAACTGACAGAGATAAAGATGCAACGAACAGCATAGCAACAAAAATAGCAAATATTTTTTTC
>AWGX01000091.1 GCA_000495415.1 Smithella sp. ME-1
GAAGTTGTCGCCATGGTCGGTGATGGAATAAATGACGCCCCAGCGCTGGTAACTGCTGATGTTGGCATTGCCATAGGCGCGGGAACAGATGTGGCAATTGAAGCAAGCGACATAACATTAATCCGTGACGATTTACTGGGAGTGCCGGAAGCTATCGGTTTGTCAGAAGCCACGATTCGTGTAATCAAACAAAATCTTTTCTGGGCATTTTTTTATAATGTAATTGGTATTCCTGTTGCCGC
>AWGX01000092.1 GCA_000495415.1 Smithella sp. ME-1
TTAGTGAAACTCCAATTCCGAAAGTGAAATGCATCGGAATTGGTTAGTTGAACTATCCCGCACAGCGGTGGTAGTGAGTCCCAAACTGTAGAAACGAAGTGCGCTAAAGTTTGTTAGTCGAACTATCCCCGGAACGTAGAGAACGGGGATAATGAGTTCCTTAACTTTAATTAAAATAATAAAAAACCGGGCGACAAAAATTTTTTTTTATGTTATCGGAGCACCAAATCGCATCAGAAATGTGGCACTAAGAGAGGAACAAAATGGAAGAAACAAAAAGTTTTTCAGAATTACTTAATGAAACAAACCTCGCTCCCCGGCGTTTTTCCGCAGGAGAAAGGATTGATACTGTTGTCGTAAAAATTACATCGGATTGGATATTTATAGACCTTGGAGCAAAAAGCGAAGGTTACCTTGATAAAAAAGATCTCTTGGACGAAGATGGCAATCTCACAGTAAAAGAAGGCGATTCCATTACAGCCTATTTCCTTTCTTCGCGCCACGGAGAAAAACTTTTTACCATCAGGCTTTTGACCAGTAAGAATGTCAACGATTTCCTGTTTGATGCGTATAAAAATCAGATGCCCCTCGAAGCAACCGTGGAGAAGGAAATTAAAGGCGGATTTTCCGTAAGGATTAATCAGAATGCCGGCGGTTTTTGTCCTTATTCGCAGATGGACATCAGAAAAATTGACGATGCCGCCGCCTACGTCGGCAAGAAGTTCGAATTTGTCGTTGCCGAATATTCGGAAAACGGGCGCAATATCATTCTTTCGCGCCGTCCGCTTCTCGAAAAGATAGAGCAGGAAAAAATCGCCGGGCTTAAAAATTCATTGCAGCCGGGCATGACCGTCAGCGGCGCGGTAACCAGCGTCCAGAAATTCGGCGCGTTTGTTGACCTCGGCGGTATTCAGGCTCTTCTGCCTGCTTCAGAAATGGGATGGGGGAAAATTGATGATCCCAAAGTTCTTTATTCTTCCGGCGATAAGGTTGAAGCTGTCATTATTAATCTTGATTGGGAAAATAATCGTATTACTTTATCCGCCAAAGCAACTCTTCCTAATCCGTGGGATGAAGCAATGAGAAAATACGCTGAAGGAAGTGTGCTGAAAGGCAAGGTTTCTCATTTAACCAATTTCGGAGCTTTCGTTACAATAGAAGCCGGAGTAGAAGGCCTTTTGCATATTTCCAAACTGGCTCGCGGTAAAAAGATTAAGCATGCGGGCGATGTAATGAAAACCGGCGAAGAGATAGAAGTTAAAATCGAAAAGATCGACCGGGAAAACAAGAAAATCTCACTGGATCTGGCCGGAAGCGACAAGGATACTTCCGTCGCAGGTGATGAAGACGATTTTCGTAAGTATATCGCAAAATCGCCCAAAGCCATGGGCACTTTGGGCGATATGTTTAATAAATCAGGGAAGAAACATTAACCTGTGTCAGCAGAATTTCACGCGATAGAAAATATCAAAGCCAGTGCTTTATTGCTGATAAAAACCTTTTAAATTTCTATACTCTGACCGGGATCCAGAACATGTATCTGTGATGTCTTAATCGAAAGCAGTTCTTCCGCATCCTTTTTAGTGCCGGCCACTGCGCCATAATGTATTGGAATCACATGCCCCGGTTTTATATCATTAACAGCTTGTATTGCAGAGGCTGCGTCCATTGTAAATGTGCCGCCTACAGGCAGACAAGCGACATCAACCTTCATCTCTTTCATCTCTTTCATCTCGGGTATTCTGTCTGTGTCACCTGCGTGATAGATACGCTTGCCTCCTATTGTCAAAATATAACCAACCCATCTGTTTTCTTTGGGATGAAACTGTTTATCAACATTATAGGCAGGAACAGCTTCTATTACCATATCTTTTACTGTAACTGATTTTCCGGGGCTAATCTTATTTTTTGCCAGAGGTACATCCTCCGGACCAACAATAATTGTATCGGCAGAAGAAAGATTCTTTATTTCATCATCCGAATAATGATCAAAATGACTGTGAGTTATCAGAATAATATCAGCCTTTGGACCCTGAACATTCCATGGATCGATGTATATTATTTTTGTTCCGTGTTCTACCTTTACGCTCGCATGTCCAAGCCATGTAATTTTTACGGTCATAGCAGTGTTCTCCTTTTGTATTAATTTTATAGATTTTTACATTTTCAATCGAGGAGCGTCAAGAATTATTCTTCTCTCAGCACAATCAAAGCGTCGGCAACAACCGGTTCTGCCTCATTTATGATAATCGGGTTAAGATCGATCTCCGCTATTTCCGGATGCAGCAGGGCGACACTCCCCACCGCCTGAATTATATGACAAAGCTTGTTTGTTTTAACCTTCGGCATTCCCCTGAACTCATCCAGTAGTTTTTTAGCGCGGATATCAGCAAACATTTCCTGAGTATCGGCATCACCCAGCGGTGCCAGACGTAAAGTTGTATCATTGTAAACTTCAGTAAATACTCCACCGAGACCGAAAATAACGCAGGGGCCGAATCCGGCAAAACGTGTCATACCGGCCATAAATTCTCTGTTCCCTTTCAGCATTTCCTGAACCAGAACCGGCACCTTTTCCCCTGCATTATTTTGGATATTCTGAAATTCCTTTTTCAGTCCGGTTTCGTTTTCCACATTCAACGCAATAAGACCTTTACCGCTCTTGTGCATGATGTCCCAGCGGCAGGCCTTCATCGCCACCGGATAGCCGATTTTTGCGGCGGCGGCAATTGCCTCTTCCATTGTTGCTGCCAATTCTTCCTTCGTCACAGCTACGCCATACGAGGAAAATAATCTTTTAGCCGCATATTCATCCAGGGCTTTTTGACCATTTATTTTTGCCTGTTTAATCAAATCGCACGCTAGTTTGCTTCCTGCTGGAAGATCGGTTTTACAAACCGGCTGACGTTCTTTTATCTGTTTGTAGCGATAAAGAGAGCCCAATGCCCGTGCTGTATCTTCCGGACAATAAAAAATCGGCGTATTTGTATCCCGATAACCTGTCATATAATTATCTTCCCAATCAAAGAAAGTAGATATCAACAACGGCATTTTATACTTATGAGGCAGTTCAAATGCTCCAGGGACAACAGGTTGTCCAAATTTTAAAAATTCCTCCAGCGAAATGTTGCCGGCCATTTCCTTAAGGCTAGGATAAATTTCGCGCATGTAACCGGTCATCATTACACCATGAAGAACAAGAGCATCCACTTCGCCGCTTTTTATCATAATTTCCGGCAGGGTTACCGTAAGGTTTTTCATACTCAAATCGAAAGTCATATCGACGGGATTGGCGGAGGACGCATGCGGTTCAATATGTTTTCTAATTTCTTTTTGCAAAGCCTCTGAAAAACGGGGGACTTCCAAACCGACCGAATCGCAGGTATAGGAAATGGCTGTTGAAGGGCCGCCGGAGTTGGTCATTACACCGACGCGTTTGCCACGCATCTGCGGCTGTGTTGCCAGCGTCCAGCCATGCGAGTAAAGATCTTCAACAGAGTATACCCGAATTATGCCGGCTTGTTTAAAAATACCACTGAAGAGGAAATCAGGACCGGTCATTGCTCCTGTGTGGCTGAGGATCGCGCGCGCGCCGGAGGCTGAACCGCCTACATATTGCGCCACGATAGGTTTATGCGGTGTAATCTTGCGGGCAACTTCCAAAAATCTTTGCCCTTCGCGGATTCCTTCTATGTAAAGCATGATGGCTTTAGTTTGTTCATCTTCTCCTAAATATTCCAGAGCATCAACAATATTTATATTGGCTTCGTTGCCCAGACTGATAGCTTTACTAAAGCGATATCCCCTTTTTTTCATGTACGGCAGAACCTGACTCACATAAGTACCGCTTTGAGAAGCAAAACCCAGCGGACCAGGTTCTTTGACCATAGGCAACACTGTTGTGTTTAAAGCAATTTGAGAGTTGATTACTCCCATACAGTTGGGACCGACAAAACGCATCCCGTAGCGCCCGGCTATTTCACTGATCTTTTTTTCCATTTCCCGTCCTGTCGCACCTGTTTCCTTGAAACCGGCAGTTATAATGATTGCTCTCTTCGTGCCGATTTTGCCGAAACTCTCCAAAACATGAATGATGGATTTTGCGGGAACTATCAGCATTGCCAAATCAGGAATTTCGGGCACATCCTCTACAGAGGCGTAAGCTTTAAGTCCTAAGACTGTTTCTTCTTTGGGATGCACCGGAAAAATTTTCCCCTCATAGCCTTGCTTCAAAACATTAAGTGCCATTGCCGTGCCCATTTTTGATGGACTATTGTTTGCTCCTACAACCGCTATAGATTTGGGATTCATAAGTAAATGCAGTGGATTTTCAATCATTACCGGTTTCCTTTATTAATATTAAAATTGGATTTATAACATACAACATTTTTAGCATTAATCAACAAATTTAGGAAAACATAGAACTATCATATAAAATATTTTTCAGGACAATCTTTTTTAGCTGCTTTATCTAATTTAACAACTGATTGATCAGGACTATAAAATTCTGAGGTTCAAATTTTTTAGCACGGTTACACTCGCATCTTTTAATTTTGCAATTACGTACTCCGGGTAATATCGCCATGTGCCAGCCACTGGAATATAATTTTTTCTGCCATCAATAATTTCAACAAAACGAGCCAGTATCGCATCATTAGTGAGATAAGGAGGAACACTATCATCATGAAAACAGGGAGCCGATATCATACGGTTATAAAGCTCATCGTTCTGATCTATTTCAATGACTCTTTGCAGTGCATCATCAACAGTGGCAAAATCGTGTAGGTTAACGAAACTCTCAGGATTGAATTCATTGGCAATGTTCGGATTACCCCAATAAACAGGTATGCTCCTTACAAACATGGGCTCGATTATCTTTTCTGTTGTGTATCCGGGATATGAGGAATTTTCAAAACACATCGTGAACTTGTAATCTTTGATGAAATCCAGTTTATTGAGCACAGGACTTCCGATATTGTTGAGATATCTTCCTCCTGAATCAACTTTTTGATATTTCGATAATTTATAAAAGAACTCTTCACATTTTTTATCTCTTTTGGGATTAGACACCACCATATTACAGAACTTTGTTTTCTGAAGGCGGATTTTATCCGCTTCAGCTTCGTTTATTTTTCTGTTTGTAATGCAACTTAAATCACCCAAACCGTAAGCATGCGGATAATGAGCATAGAGCGGCAATCTGTAGTTTTTGCGATCCGGGCTGTGTTCATCAAAAGTAAAAGCAAAATCGCACTGATTGAAATTCGGTCTGCGGTTTTCTCCTGTCCAGTAAATTTTCAGACATCTGAAGTTTACATGAGATCGGCCAAAAGAAGTATAAATCAGAATTTCCGGTTGCTCCGACAATTGCAGATCATATTTTACAGATAAAAGATCCCGGAAAAAGTTTTTCTCAGGATCAAATCCTTCATAATGATCGACAAATTTTATTTTTAGAATCTCTTTCATGAATGATCATCACATGACTGTCTTGTTGCTCGATTTAAACCGATACACAAAAATCAGCAAGTTATAATTTAACATCAGACCATGAAGTAATTTGATTTATGTTTCTATCTTTTCTTCGATGCAAGTAAGATTTCATTGACTTAAATGAACGTTATTCATTATATTGCTCCACATATGAAAAATATTATGCAACAGCTTAGTGTCTCCGTTATTATACCAACATTTAACCGGCCGAAATTGCTCGCTCAAGCTGTAAAATCTGTTTTGAAACAAACAAGCCCTGCTTCGGAAATAATAATAATTAATAACGGATCGAAGCCGGAATACTTAAATGAACTTTCCAGAATCAAACATAGTCACAACTCTATTAATCTCATCCACGTTCAGTCAAATAAAGGACCAGGGTACGCGCGCAATATTGGAATTGAAAATGCTAAAGGAGACTGGCTATTGTTCTTGGACGATGATGATGTTCTTGCTCCTGATTTTATTGAAGCGTGCGCTGAGAGCATCAGGCCTGAAGAAAAAACAGAGATGGTTATTGCGCGAGCGGTTTGTTTTAGGGAAGGTTTTGCTGTTTTTTACCCACGGGACGCCATCGGAGCAATCAATCTTGAACCATACAAGAAAGACCCGATAACGACCATGCTTATTAACGGTATTACAATAGGGTCATGTATACTCAGTAGGAGGTCTATTGGGTCGCTGCGGTTTAGAGAAGATATCTGGCATGGCGAAGATATGCTGTTCTGGTTTTCGCTCATGCAAAAAATAAAAAATCTGACAACATCTGATATCGCATTTTCCGGTGTGCGGCAACATAGTGATAAAATCACGCTAAGGAATAATCCTTTCCATCCAGACGGCTCTCCGACACGCTCCAAAGAAACTTATATCAGGCTTATGCTTGATTCATTGGAAAATAAAAATCGATGGAATGAATTTACACTGAAAGTCATATTTCAAAGGATAGCCGATAACTCCTGGTATTCACCATCCATGATTATTCTATTGATACGAAATCCTCTTTATGGAACGAGAATATTAATCCTGCTTATCAGGAAAAGACTTTATCGATATGTAATGACGCTGACCGACAAAATCTTTAAAAGAAAATCGCTGGATTTTACATGGCTTCAAAGTTGACAAAACCCAAACTTTTATTTATTTCTCCAATACTTCCTTCGTCCGACGGGCCTGGCCTGGCTATGCGGCCATATTATCAAATTATAAGTCTCAGCCGTATATATTCAATCCATCTTCTTGTTGCGGGCATTACTCCCGCAGGAACTTTCTATGACAAAGATATAAAAAAATATTGTGAAAATATAAACTATATTTGTCGCTACCGGTTCTCGGGATGGAAATTCAGTCTGTGGCATCGTCTTTATCGTTTAATGGATAACCTTAAACATTTTGTTAAAGGAAATGATCTTACTTTTGTTGCAGATTCAGGAGATAAAAATTATTTGCAGCACGACAAAACTCTGGCAAAGATAGCCGGTTTGAACTTCGACCGCGTGCATGTATTCAGGCTTTACTTGACATTTGTAGCTGAAATATTAAAAAAACACGGACTTAATTCTTTTTATTCCCTAGATATGGATGATATCGAATCGGAAACACGAAAATCTATCAGCGAATTATACTTGCAAAACAAAGATTTTATATCGGCATCAAGAATAAAAAATGAATCAAAAATATTTTTTAACATGGAAACAAAAAATATTCACGAGTATAATCAAACGTTTGCATGCTCTCTTCATGACAAAAATATCCTCCAAAAAAGATTTCCCGGCAAAGTAATTTCTGTACTGCCGAATGTGATGCCAATTCATAAGAAATCAAAAACCAGATCGGCTAATCATATTTTTACAATTCTTTTTGTAGGAACATTGGGATACTATCCCAATGTCGATGGTTTATTATTTTTCGCCGATAAAATAGTACCGATTCTTAGAGAAAAATTTCGGCAACCATGGCGATTGCAGGTTGTCGGAGCTCTCCCGGGAAACAAACGGATAAAGCAATTAGAAAATTACCCGGAAATACAATTTAGGGGCTGGATAAGTGATCTCTCTCCTGAGTATGAAGCAGCGGATATTGTTATTGCTCCCATCCGTGGAGGAGGAGGAACCAGAATTAAAATACTGGAAGCATTTGCCAACGGAGTTCCCGTTGTATCAACCTCCAAAGGAGCCGAGGGGTTGGACGTCGAAAACGGAATACATTTAATTATTGAAGATGATGCCCGGCTTTTTGCCCAAGCGTGTATTCAGTTAATGACAGATGATAGACTTGCCAATGAACTATCAAGACAGGCCTTGGATATTGTGGCTTTAAAATACAGCCCCGAAATTATTAACCAAATATGGACAAGTCAGTTACCGCATAACGGCGTGAATTAGGAATATGAAAAAAACACCTCGTATATTTCATTTTGTATTCGGACTTCGCCCGCAAACAGAACCTTTCCATTTGATGCACTATCTTTGTATTGCCTCCTGCCTGCATATCAATAAACCGGACGCTGTTTTGTTTCATTATCAGCACATGCCGTGGGGACCATGGTGGGAACTAATCGCTCCGTCTATACAACTGCATAAAATTGAACCGGACAAATTCATTTCTTCATTTTTATACAATGATCCTGCCATTGGTCAATACCGGTATGCCCATCTATCGGATATCGCCCGTCTGGAAATTCTGATTAAATACGGTGGAATATACGCCGATATAGACACACTCTTTATTAATAAACTCCCGAATCACTTTTTTGAGTATGAATTTGTCATGGGCATGGAAAAAGTCGATTGGACAACTATTGCTGCCCAAACAGCAGGAGGATCTCTCTGCAATGCCTGGATGATGGGAGAACCAAATTCGGACTTTGCTAAACTTCTGCTTGCGCGTACATACGAATCCTTTGACGGAACATGGAGCGCTCATAGTACTTTTCTACCTTACCGGTTGAGCCGCGAACATCCGGACTGGATTCATGTGGAACCCCAGCGTTCATTCTTTTTTTATGACTGGACAGGAAAAGGAATCAGGGGAATTTTTGAAGAATCACTGCCGAATATGGATAATGTATACAGTATCCATCTTTGGAGTCACATGTGGTGGGACCGCAAAAGAATTGATACCTCTTATTTTCATGCCGTAAGATTGACACCTGAATATGTAAGATTTTCCAAATCAGCTTACGCCGAACTAGCCCGGCCTTTTTTGCCTGAAAGTATAACGTATAGCCGTTTGCGATTTGAATTACAGAAAATAAACATTGTTTGGGAAAACGGAGAATTTGCCAGCAGGAAATATCTTGAAAAAATATATAGATGGGGTAAAAATATCTTGCGGGAATCTGCGCAGACAGCAAAGATTGAAGAAAAATCACCTGTCAAAAAACAAACAAAAATCTCTGTGAAAGATATGAAAACAATAAAGTATATTGGATTCAATGATTCAACAGGCTATAGCATTGCGGCCAGAACCATGGTTTCGGCCCTGCGAAAGGAAAACGCAACTGTTCATTGGGTACCCGTTGTGTGGGGCTCTTCGGCATATAATCCACATTCGGTAAAGCAAATCAGAGAAGGTTATAGAAACGTTATTATTCATACGGTACCCGAGTATTATCCATACTGGCTTAATTTTGAGCAGGAAGAGAAGACGAAATCTAAAAAAATATGGGGCTATACCGCTTGGGAAACTGATAAAATCCCCAGTCACTGGGCGAAGCTTTTGAACATCATGGACGGAATATTCGTACCTTGCCACTGGAATAAGGAAGTATTCCGCAAGTGTGGTATTCAAACCAGGATTGAAGTTTTACCGCATATATCCCAGTTTCACGGCCAGGTTCCGGAGGTTTCACCTTCTCCAAAATTGAATAAATTGATAGACCGAATGGGTACAAGGTTTGTTTTTTATAATATTGGAGTATGGAGTGACCGTAAAGCGCCCTGGCTTTTAATCGAAGCTTTTTTGTCGGAATTCAGTCCGCATGAACCGGTTACTCTTGTTGTCAAAACAGGGGAATATGATTTCTCGAAATATAAACGCAAATGGTATAAACCATGGCAATTAACACCACATAAGACTGTGAGCACATTCAAAATAATCACGAAATTCCGAACAAATGGGCCGGAGATTATCCATCTGGATGAAGAATTTTCCGACACTGATATCGCGTGGCTACATAAAAGAGGCGACTGCTTTGTTTCTCTCGCCCGCGGTGAGGGCTGGGGAATGGCTTCATACGAAGCGGCCTGGTGTGGAAAACCCATAATTATTACCGGTTTTGGCGGCGTTCTTGATTATCTGCCGGAAAATATTTCTTACCACGTGAATTATCGGCTGATGCCCGTGCATCTTGAAGCAGACAAACAATCATATACTCCTGACCAACTGTGGGCAGATCCTGACTTAGCTCATGCCCGGCAATTGATGCGTCAGGTGTTCGAAGATCAAAAAGGCGCAGCGGAAAAAGGTCTGCAACTCAGGAACTATGTTAACCGGAATTTCAATTCCGCCCTGATTGCGAGAAAGTGTCTTGATGCACTAGAGGCGGAATAATTTGAAAATATTACAGAAACAATTTAAATTATGACAATGAAATCCAATCGCCTGCTTAACGAAAAAAGCCCTTACCTTCTGCAACATGCGTATAATCCGGTTGACTGGTATCCTTGGGGAGATGAGGCTTTTAAAAAAGCAAAAATCGAAGACAAGCCTGTCTTTCTTTCCATCGGATATTCTACCTGCCATTGGTGTCATGTCATGGAGCATGAATCGTTTGAAGACGAAGAAGTAGCCGGATTACTCAACGATTCATTTGTAAACATTAAAGTCGATAGGGAGGAACGTCCCGACATAGACGCAGTTTATATGAAAGTCTGCCAACTCATGACGCAAAGCGGCGGTTGGCCTTTGACAATTATAATGACTCCGGATAAAAGACCGTTTTTTGCCGCAACCTACATTCCCAGAGAGAGCAAATATGGCCGTACCGGAATGTTGGAAATAATTCCCAAAATAAAATCCATCTGGCAAACCAGACGCGCGGATATTATTTCTTCTGCATCCGAAATTACGAATGCCTTAAATCAACCCATTCCCGGCAAAACTAATGATTTAGGAGAAGATTTGTTGCGTCGGGCGTATCGATCGCTCTCGATGAGCTTTGATCCAACATTCGGTGGATTCGGTCAGACACCAAAGTTCCCATCTCCGCACAATTTCTTTTTTCTGTTGCGCTACTGGAAACGCACTGACGAAAAGCAGGCTTTGTACATGGTTGAGCACACCCTGCAAAACATGCGACGCGGCGGGATTTACGATCATATCGGCTTCGGATTTCACCGCTATTCAACCGATGCGCGCTGGATTGTTCCGCATTTTGAAAAGATGCTCTACGATCAGGCATTAATGGCCATGGCACATACAGAGCTTTATCAGGCAACAGGAAAAAAGGAATACGAAAAAACCGCCCGCGAAATATTTACCTACGTTTTGCGCGATATGACGGATGGACAGAGCGGTTTTTTCTCTGCTGAAGATGCCGATAGCGAAGGCGTAGAAGGGAAATTCTATCTCTGGACAGAGGAAGAAATCAGAAGAATTCTGACTCAGAAGGAAGCCGATTTATTCGTATCGCTTTACCGGCACAGCTCCGACATTGAGTTACCGGGCATGCACGAAATCACTTCAGATCAATTTATTGTGCATTTAAAACCGACGGACGAAGCTGAAAAAGATTTAACAGAAACAGTTTTAGATATAGAGAGTATTCGGGGAAAAATATTTGCCTGCCGTGAAAAACGGTTGCATCCACACAAAGACGATAAAATTCTTACCGATTGGAATGGGCTAATGATTGCAGCGTTGGCCCGCGGCGCCCAGGTCTTCGATGAGCCGGTGTATGCCAATGCTGCCGAGTGTGCGATGAATTTTATTCTCAAATTCATGCAAACTAAGGATGGCCGGCTACTGCACCGCTATCGCCAAGGGGAAGCAGCCATCGAAGGAAACATTGACGATTATGCTTTTGTAATCTGGGCGCTTCTGGAACTCTATGAATCTACATTTCAGACAAAGTATCTGCAGAAAGCCTCGGAGTTTCATGCTCACTTATTCAGTCACTTTCTTGATGATAAAAACGGCGGGCTGTTTTTTACCTCCCGTGATGCTGAAAAACTTCTAATCCGCCCGAAAGAACTCTACGACGGCGCCATTCCTTCCGGTAATTCTGTAGCCTTTATCAATGCACTGCGTCTATCCAGAATTACCGGCAATGCCGATATGGATAAAATATCAAATTTAATACTAAAAGCTTTCCAGGCACAGGCGTACTCGATGCCGGCGGCCTTTTCACATTTTCTGTGCGGCCTTGATTTTGCAATCGGACCGTCGAGCGAAGTCATTATTGCCGGAAATATCGATAATGCGGACACGAAAAAAATGTTGAAGGCTCTAAGAGAATGCTATGCGCCAAATAAGGTTGTCATCTTCCGTCCTGAAAAATCAGCAAAACCTGACATCGAAACGATCGCGCCATTTGTGAAGTCGCATTCCGGTATTAATAAAAAGGCAAGTGCTTATGTTTGCACTAATTACACTTGCGCTTTGCCCACAAACGATCCGCAGAAAATGATTGAGCTTCTTAAATCAAATAAATAAGAGGATTATGCAGGACACGATTTTAAAAAAACTTGTCTGTCCGGTTTGTAACACTCGTGAGAAATCAGATAAACAGCTTAGCATTGCTACTTATGCAAAAGCCGATGAATCTCCAACACTCTTTTGTAATAATTGCCAATCGCGTTTCGCGCCCATTGACGCCATCCTTAATTTAGCCGGAGATGTTATTGCTCCAAGACTTTTTTCTTCCCAGTGGGCTATGGAATTCGAACCGATTGTCACCGCCTATGAAGCAATCTGGCGTCCATGTTTAACGTCTTTCGTATCAGATTTAGCATGGGAGATGGAAACTTCGAGACAACTAATGGATGTGTCGTCTGGAATGGATGTATTGGATCTTGCCTGCGGCACCGGCAATTTCACGCGTATCTTTTCAGAGGCAGCAAAACACGGCACGGTTATTGGAGTCGATTTATCACTTCCCATGCTGAAGCAAGGCAGACGTAGAATCAAAGAGCAAAACAAAACTGACATAACGCTGATACGCGTCGACGTAACCAAATGGCCTTTCGCACCGGAAACATTTGATCGCATCCATTGTGCGGGCGCGCTACATCTTTTTCCTGATATACAAAATGTTTTTAATTCCATTTACCGCTCTTTGAAAACGGAAGGTTATTTTGTAGGAGCCACGTATTGTCTGGAAGGAAACATCGTTATTAATAGTATTCAAAAATATTTAGAAAAAGCACATGGGATTCACTGGTTCGCTCAGCAGGAGCTTCAAAAGCTTTCGTCTAATGCCGGTTTTACCCGATGGGAACATCAAACATACAGACAAGGGATTGTATTCAAAGTTCAAAAACTATAGAATCTTTTACATGCGATATTTCACGACCAATATTTGCTTGACGTGTAACTCCATTGCCGTTTATAATTTCTTTGTCAGAGCTTACAAAAGTTTTAATTTAAACGTATTTTAAGGGGAGGAACAAACAATGAATAAAAAAGGAATTTCCTTATTTCTTTGTTGTATTTTAATTATGGTTGGTTGCGCTCAGACCGGAACAATGACCAAAAGTGAGCAAGGAGGTCTTTTAGGCGCCGGAGGAGGGGCTGTAGTCGGAGCGATATTGGGACAGGCCATCGGACGTAATACCCAAAGCACTCTTATCGGCGCAGCCATCGGAGCTGCCGTGGGCGGTGGAGGTGGTTACGGTGTCGGCAAGATGATGGACAATCAGGAAAAAGAAATGCGTGAAGTTCTGGCAAGGTCGGAAGCTGCCGCCGTTACCAGGGAAGGCAATCTTCTATCGGTAACTTTTAAGGGCGATGTTACATTCGATACGAACTCAGCAGAACTGCGTCCGGGACTCTATAATGAAATAAACAGGGTAGCCGGAGTTTTAAATCAATATCCCGATACCTTAATCAGAGTGGAAGGACATACCGACAGCAAAGGTTCAGACGAATATAACATGGATCTTTCGAAAAGGCGTGCCAATAATGTGAAAACTTTACTGGTTATGCGCGGTGTAGCTGAAAATCGCATTGAAGTTGTCGGATACGGAAAAACCATGCCTGTTGCAACCAATGATACCGAAGCCGGACGACAAAAAAACAGAAGGGTAGAAATCAGGATTGCGCCGAAAGCACAAACTCAAGCACCATAAAATGTAATAAAGTCAAACAAGGGGGGGGGGGGGG
>AWGX01000093.1 GCA_000495415.1 Smithella sp. ME-1
CCCTCAATATGCTGAGGTTCCACCAAATACTGAGGCCAAAAAATCATTCCATGCTTTTCATATCTCCTTTCTTAGTCATCTAACAAGCTGTTATTAAAGGATTAATAAAACTTCTGATTTTCTTAAGATTATTGGCAGACTATTTGCTCTTAATATTTCCATTATCTTTTAATCATACAAATGGAGGTCATCTTTATATGACGCTTTTAATCATACGAATGAATGTCCTTTCTGAGAAGCGCACAGAGTTGTCACAGACGATTGCCTCTTTGTCCGTTTCCACAAGGATGGAGAAGGGATGCAAGCGCTGCGACTTCTGCCAGAGTATCGAGGATGAAAACAGATTCTTTCTTCTCGAGGAATGGGATACTCAGGAACACCTTAGTTCCCACCTGAAGTCGGATAATTTTAAGGTGATCCGGGGAGCGATGAACCTTCTCCAGGAACCCTATGAAAAGACCTTTCACAACGTTTATCGCCCGGCGGTGAAGGAGAAGAGTTAATGGATGCATAATACAACAAAAACGGGGCTCCGCAAGGAATAATGTTTTCGGAGCGAAATAGTTCAAAAAACAACATCAACAACAATAAAAGGAGAACGTATCAATGAAAACAATTTTTATAGACGGGCAGTAATGACTGTGGCGGTTATCGCTCTGCTGGCGCTCAGCGTGCCTGTTCAGGCATCCCAGATGGATGAACGCATAGAATCATCTGCCAAAAATTCGTATGTATTCAAGACCTTCCTGAAGGCCGATGATATTAAAGTCCAGTCCGAGGATGGCGCCGTGAGTTTAACGGGAACTGTCTCCGAAGAATCCCACAAATCATTGGCCCAGGAGACAGTAGCAGACCTTCCTGGTGTCAAGAGTGTGGATAACAAGCTGGAAGTCAAAGGGGAAAGCCCGGCCCCGATGTCGGATGCGTGGATCACTGCCAAAGTGAAAACCATTTTCCTGTTTCATAAGAACGTAAGCGCCATGACGGAGGTTAGCACTAAAGACGGAATCGTCACTTTACGGGGCAAAGCTAACAATGAAGCGCAAAAAGATTTGACTACTGAATACGCCAAGGATGTTGAAGGAGTTAAAGGCGTAAATAATGAGATGACCGGTGGAAAGATTGCGAAAAAGAAGCAAACGGTAGGACAAAAGATTGATGACGCTTCCATCACCGCTCAGGTCAAAATGACGTTGCTTTATCACCGCTCGACGAGCGCCCTCAATACTTCAGTCAAGACTAGACGTGGCGTGGTCACGCTGAGTGGCAAAGCGAAAAACGCCGCAGAGAAGGATCTGGCTACCAAATTTGCAAGCGACATAAACGGCGTGAAGAGCGTATATAACCGGATGATTATTGAGTAGCATAAGATCAAAAATAGATTCTGTATTCCCACTGCCTGTTGGTGCAAGACGCGCAAGCCGGCAAGGGGAAGGAGCAATCAGAAAGGAGGATACTATGTTGTGGACAATCGCTTTAATACTGATAATTTTGTGGGCACTCGGGTTGGTGTCCGGCTATACGATAGGTA
>AWGX01000094.1 GCA_000495415.1 Smithella sp. ME-1
TTTAGAAGTTTGGAGGATTAGAAGGTTAGAAAAAGTAAGTCAGAGGATTATTATTGAAAATATATGCTAGTATTGGCATAATATAAAGCATACAAAATGAGTTGAATGAACATAATATGACGATGGTAACTGAATTAATTCTGTTGTTTGTAATATCGTTGGGCTTATCGCTTGTTTTAACTCCTGTGATGCGTGCGCTGGGAACCAAATACGGCGCCATGGATATACCTGCAGAACGCAATGTTCACACTAAGCCCATACCTCGCATAGGCGGCATGGCGGTATTTCTTGCCTTTGTGTTTGCCTGCTGTATAGGAAATAGATTGTTCCCTTGTGCAGGAAATTTATATAATTTTAGCTTCAATACTTTGATGGGGCATACCGGCGCCATTTTAATCCTGCTGTGTGGTTTGTGGGATGATTTCAGGCGTCTAAATCCATGGGTAAAGTTATTTTTTCAGATTTTAGCTGCGACATTTGCTTTTATCGGGGGAGCGGCGATAACTAATTTTTTTATCGGCGGGTATGGCATCGCTTTTAATCCTTTCTTTAGTTATATTTTTACAGTTTTATGGTTTTTGCTTTTCATTAACGCGGTTAATCTGGTCGATGGGCTGGACGGGCTTGCCAGTGGTTTGATATTTTTTACTTGTGTGGTGATGGCTTTTTCTACTTATTTCCATGGCCAATACCTTTACACTTTTTATTTTGTTATTCTTGGCGGGGCTGTTCTGGGATTTCTTAAGTATAATTTCAATCCGGCAAGTATTTTTCTGGGCGATAGTGGAAGTTATTTTTTGGGTTATGTTGTTGCCATTCTGGCGATTAGAAGTTCCTCTAAAAGCAATGTCAGCGTTTTAATGCTGATTCCTTTGCTGGCTTTGGGTGTGCCTATTTTCGATGCTGTTCTTTCGCCTATCCGGCGTTTTATTCGGGGACGGGAAATATTCCAACCGGATAAAGGACATATTCATCATGCTTTATTAAGAATGGGTCTTTCATCACGTAATGCTGTTTTGCTTATTTACGGAATTTCCATGGTACTTTGTCTGTCGGGAATATTATTGATGCTGTGGCGCGGCAGGGGTATGGAAGGTTTTGTGTTGGCAGCGCTTTTGTTCGGGATGATTTTTATGGTGCGTAAATTGGGCTATATTGAGTATTTGGCATTCGATAAGTTCTACGGCTGGTTTCAGGATATGACCGATGTGGCGGGGCTTAGCCAGGCACGGCGCAGTTTTCTTTCGTTGCAGATAGAGACAAGTAAGTCTCAAAATATGGATGAATTGTGGGAGCACATGGGTGAGTTATTAAAAATGCTCAAATTCGATAGAGCGGAATTGCATTACAAGTCAGAGCCCGTGCGTTACTGGGAGATAAATAAGAAAGACAACAAGTTGAATTATGATGATCTTCCGTTGAGTAAAAGGAAAATTAATTATTCCGACGGGTTCATGATTCTAGAAATTCCGTTGATTCAGGGAGATCCCGATATTTTCGGCAAGCTCATTCTGTTTAAAGATTTAAAGAAGGGGCCTCTCGAGTCCTACACTATACGGCGAGTGGAGCATTTACGGCGCACGCTAATTTCCAACCTTGAAAGACTGAAAAGAACTGGTGAAAAGTGAAGGGTGTAGGGATTGTTCCCCGAACGA
>AWGX01000095.1 GCA_000495415.1 Smithella sp. ME-1
AATTCGTCCAACAAATTTCAGTGCGCTTCGCTATCCCCGTTCACTACGTTCAGGGGATAATTTAAAGGCACTCACTATCCCGCGGCACCGCGTGCCTGGGATAGCTCCACTAGCGCTTCGAGCAACACTGCGTTTGCTCTCAGCGAGTGTCGCTACATTTGTTTGAAAAGATGCAGGTATTGACGGCTGACGGTGAAGGTATCTGATCTGTTTTTAAGTTTCAGGACGCCGCGTCCTGTTAAAGAGCGCCCGACATTTTCAATTCTGGAAACATTGACAATTGTGCCGCGATGGATTTGCCAGAACTTTTGCGGATCCAGTTCCTGGGTTAATTCTTTAATGCTTTTTTTGATTAATGCTTCTCCTTGTGCCGTTTTTAACAAGGTATATTTGTCTCCGGCCTGGAAATAATCAATTTCTTCAACGGGTACCAGCCGAATACTGTCTTTGCGTTGCGTTTTAATCCATTGCAGATATCGATTTGCATGAGTATTGCCCTGAAAACTGCCCAGAGCCTCTGTAATAATTCGGGCAAGATCTGTCGGTGGCTCCGGAGATGATTGAAGTTGTTTTTTTAGACGGTTTATGGTTTGCACTAATCTCTCTTTTGTCACCGGTTTTATCAGATAATCAACAGCTTCGCGCTCAAATGCCTCGACGGCATATTGATCAAAAGCTGTGATAAATACAATCCGGCAGATGCCGGCGATATTTTTAGCTACATCCAGACCGGAAAGCCCGGGCATTTTAATATCCAGAAAAACTATATGCGGAGCAAAAGCATCAACCATCTTCAGAGCTTCCTTGCCGTTGGCGGCATCCCCGCAAATCTCCAACTGCGGCCAGGTTTCGGCAAGCATTTTTTTGAGATAAGTTCTCAGTTCTTTCTCATCATCAACAATAATGGCTTTATAATTCACTGACCGGCACCTCTATTGTTGCCCGAACACCATGAGGTTTGTTTTCTTCTATTATCAATCGTCCTTTGTCTCCGAAAAGTAAACTAAGCCGTTCCCGCACATTAGTAATACCCAAACCAGGTTTATCTAAATCCGAAAATCCCAGGCCGGTATCCGCAACTTCTATTTTTAAAAGATCATTTTCCTGAATTGCCCTGATGACGATTTCTCCCCCTTCCACTTTCGGTTCCAATCCATGCTTAATGGTATTTTCGACCAGTGGCTGCAATAGCATTGGCGGGAAAGAATGTTGCCAAAGATTATCGGGAACGTCAATCTTATAATTCAGGCGCTCGTCCATTCTGATTTTATGAATATCGAGGTAGGCTTTGATCATTGAAATTTCTTGAGATAGCGTGGTTTTTTCCGGCAAGGTTCGGGATAAAGAGGTGCGCAGATATTTAGTCAAATCCAGGAGCATTGATTTGCCCGTGTCCGGCTTAGTATCGATCAGACTCAAAATATTGGAAAGGGTATTAAACAAAAAATGCGGTTCTATCTGCGCCTGCAACACTTTGAGATTAGCTGAAAGATTTTCTTTTTCCATGTCCGTGCGTCTGGTTTTTTCCTTGTCGATCATTTCGTTGCGATATTTTAATCTAATTTTTGTCAGGAAAAAATAAACTCCAAAAAAGCTAAAGAGCAAACCGCCGATAATCATCTGCAGACCCAAAGCATTTGCCTGCAAGTCCAGGACGATATTAAAGAAATATTGCAGGATAAAAATACAAATTTGCAGACCGATTAACACCGCACAGCAAACGTCTATGACGACAATAAACAATAGTAATTCCCATGTACGCGGCCGGATGATCATTAACGACCAAAAGACAATTGAAGTAACAGTAATTCCGAATGATTGCGACGCGACGAAATTGACCAGAAAGCTTCTAATGGGACCGATGATGGTAACAGCAATGGCAAGCACAGTACAGTTTATAATCACATAAAAAAAATCTATTACATCATTTTTGATATTCGACCAATATTTAAAAATAAATTTAGTTTCGTATTGCTGTTCCATAATAATACCTTATCATAAATAGTCATTATGAACTAAATGATAATTTGGGTCCCAGATACTCAACACAACTTTTCAATGTTGCCAGCTTGGGATAATCTTCCTGAAGATGGCAAAGGATGTGGAAAAAAAGCAAAAAAATCTGGAAAAATCTTAATGCCGGTAATCCTGAAAGTCAGCAATAAAGAATCCGAAGAAAAGATTCTCTCCAGATCAGTCAAGCTTCTAGTAGATGGCGGCATTATCGCCTATCCGACTGAAACTTTTTACGGACTTGGCGCTGACGCTGCTAACGAAAGGTCTATCGAGAAAATTTTTGCCGTTAAAGGCCGGGATTTCAAAAATCCTATCTCCCTGATTATCGGCACGCCTGACGATATTTATCCTCTTGTCCAAGACATTCCTGAATCTGCACATAAATTGATGTCTGCTTTCTGGCCGGGAGCGCTGACGATAGTTTTTTCAGCTTCGGACAAAGTATCACCAATGCTCACTGCCGGAACCGGCAAAATTGGATTGCGTATTTCCAGTCATCCGATTGCTAATGCCATCGTTCAAAGGCTTAAAAAACCGCTTACCGCTACAAGTGCAAATCTTTCCGGCGAGTCTGAATGTTCGCTGCCGTCAGAAGTTGCCGAACAAATCGGTAACAGAGTTGATGCGATTTTAGATTGGGGAAAAACGCAAGGCGGCAAGGCTTCCACCATTATTGACGTTTCCTGCGATCCGCCTGTTATTCTGCGAGAAGGTGCGATTAGCACAGAAGCCATCAGAAAACATTTAGCTGTTCTTGATACTAATATCCATTGACAAGCAAAAACAGCCCTTCTATACTTCAACTTGTCCAAAAATGTCGGATTAAAAGGGAGGTAATGTTGCCATGTCTTCTTTACCGAATGTCATGACATCAGCAAACCCGGAGGCATCAGTTCAGAGCGAAGGTTTTATAACCCCTACTTCGCGCATTGCCGCTATAAAGTCCGACCTCCTATCCACACCATATTCAATATGTCTGGAAAGACCGAAACTCCTGGAGAAATTCTGGCACTCTAAAGAAGGTCGCCAAAGCGCAAAGAAAGAGCATCCACTTATCCATCGAGCCCTAGGTCTGCAATATATTTTCTCCCATCGCAAGCCCCGCGTTTACGATAATGAACTTATTATCGGCAATATGACTTCCAAGCGGATCGCCCCCAACTATTACATTGAGGGCGGATCAATCAACATCCTGGAAGATATTACCCACATGGGAAAACGAACTATTCCATTAAAGCTAACCGGCAGGGAGAAGGCGGAACTTCTCCGCATCGGTATTCAAAATTCCTTCAAAAGCGTAGGAGGCAAGGCTCTCCTCAAACCTTCCCGTCTTTCTCACTTTCTGGATTTCTTTCGGGCCAAGCGTTATTTCATAACTGAAGAAGCGGGCATTGGTCATCAGGTAGGAGACTACCGTATGGTTGTTCATGAAGGTTTGCGCCGCCCCTTTGAAGAGGCCAAAAAGAGGCTAGATGAGGGGAAACTTGCTGATGGGTCCACTCTAAATTCAGATCAGAAATCGTTTTTCCAATCCGTGATTATCACTATTGATGGTATCAGAAAGATGGCTGAAAATCTGGCAGACGAAGCAGAAAAATTGGCCTTACAACATGGTGTAACCGAAAAAAGAAAGACTGAACTTCTGGAGTCTGCTAAGGCTTGCCGGTGGGTTCCCTTTGAACCAGCCCGAACCTATCTGGAAGGATTGCAGGCAGTTTGGCTTGTTCACATGGCTTTGAATCTGGAAGATTTCGAACAAGGTCTTTCCTTTGGGCGGCTCGACCAGATACTTTTGTCACTCTATCGTAATGATATTGCACAAGGCAAGCTGACTCCTGAGGTGGCTACGGAGATAACGGCCAGTTTCTGCCTGAAAGCCTGTGAGACTATTCCACTTTATTCCGAACGAGTCGACAAGTTTTACAGCGGCAACGGAGTAGCTCAAGCTTTTACTCTGGGAGGCACTGATGCCGACGGCAATGATGTAACCAATGAATTATCCGGTCTCATTTTGAACGCCTATGCCCAAGTCCTGACCCGCGAACCCGCTGTTCATGTTCGCATACATTCCTTAACACCGGATTGGTTTTTCCACAAAAGCATCGAACTTCTCCAACTGGGCACCAGCCGTCCTTCATTATTCGGAGACACAGCCGTCGTCAGAGCACTGGAGGAAGCAGGCATGACCAAAGCGCATGCCCGGGATTACGCTGTTATTGGATGTGTGGAAATGGCCAGTCAGGGACGCACATACAACTCATCAGACGCGGCACTTTTCAATCTGCCATTGTGTCTCGAACTGGCGTTGAATGAGGGCAAAAAGTTTCATGGTAAGGCAAGAATCGAAGGTTCACGCCGTTTTGGCGCTCCCACTCCACCGGCTTCCGCAACGAAAACTTTTGACGATGTTCTGGAAGCTTTCCGTGTTCAGGTTCGCCATGGAGTTGATGATATGGTTAAGGTAATCAGCTGGCTGGAGGAAACTTACCGGATTGTCCGGACAACACCGGTTAATTCAATCCTTACACAGGGCTGCATTGAAAAAGGAAAGGACGTGACATGGGGAGGCGGTCTCTACGATTACACATCTGTCCAAGCAGCAGGTTTGGCCGATGCAGGTGATTCTCTTTACATTCTGAACAAGATTGTTTTTGAAGATAAGCGCTTCAGTCTGGAAGAATTTGTCCGGATTCTGCGGGATAATTTTCGCGGCCGTGAGGACCTGAGAGTTGAACTGGCTAATAAATACCCCCGCTACGGAAATGGAAATCCGGCGGCAGACCGCATGACTCAGCTTGCCGCCGATGCCTTTGCCGACGCTTTGTGGGCACACAAAAACACTCGTGGCGGACAATATGTACCGGGATTTTACTCAATGACCTGCCACATCGGCTTCGGTAAAGTAACCGGCGCATTGCCCAATGGACGACTAAGCGGCACACGTCTTTCGAACGGTCTTGCTCCGGTAGACGGATCTGAACGTCTGGGACCCACCGCCGTTTTGCGTTCAGCGGCTTCCCTGGATAGTAAAAAATGGATGAACTGCTGTGCCCTTAATCTGAAATTCGACAAACAAGTAGTACAGGGAGAAACGGGACGCAAAGCTCTGGTGAATCTGTTTAAACACTATTTCGCCCAGGGAGGGATGCAGGTTCAAGTTAATGTACTCGATGCTGAGACTTTAAAAGCAGCAAAGAAGGACCCCTCATCTCATCCGGGGATTGTTGTACGAGTGGCCGGTTATTGTGCCTATTTCAACGACTTGCAGTCCGATGTACAGGACGAAATTATTGAGCGGACGGCCCATGGGATCGGTTGAACCACTCATCTTTTCCGTACAGCACTTCTGTCTGCATGACGGTCCCGGCATAAGAAGCCTGCTTTTTTTCAAAGGTTGCCCTCTGCGCTGCATCTGGTGCCAAAACATCGAATCCTGGAAACCTGAACCGGAAATTGCCTTCAAAGCTCATCTTTGCATAAACTGCGGCAGATGTGTGGAAAAATGCCCGGAGCATGCTTTTTCGGAAGTTGGGAAAAGGAACTCTCGATTTTGCCGTTACTGCTTTACCTGCACCGATAATTGTCCATCAGGTGCTTTGACACGCTTCGGAGTTTCCAGATCTGTGAAAGATCTCATGGAAGAATTACGTCCTGAATTTTCATTATTTAAAACATCCGGAGGGGGCGTGACATTTACAGGCGGAGAGCCGACTCTTTATCCTGAATTTGCCAGCACTTTGGCCAGGAACCTGCGTACCGAAGGAATTGATGTCGCGCTGGAGACCTGTGGATTATTTAATTTAGAAAAATCAAAACCACTTCTGCGGGAACTTAATTTAGTCTTCTTTGATATCAAAATCTTCGATGACGCGCAACACAAGAAGCTATGCGGCACAGGAAACGTAGAAATTAAAAACAATTTCAAATATCTTTTGGACGACTGGAGAAGAAACAAGGGACCTTTTATCTGGCCGCGTCTTCCTGTTGTGCCGGAAATAACAGATGGGCACAACAACATAAAAGGCTGGGCCGGTTTTCTCCGCGAGTTGGGACTGACTTTTTTAACAATAGTACCTTACCATCCCATGGGTGCAAATAAACGCCGCTGGCTGGGACTGCCGCCAACACGTGAGTTACGCATTCATACCGAAGAGGAACTTCAATCCATTAAACAGTTGTTTTTTTATGAAGGTATCAAAATATACAAACCGGGAGAGGAAAATATAACAGATTACTGCACCGGGTCTTAATGATGCTGCATACAGTCCACTTGTTCTTATACGCGAAAAATGCTGATTAACGGCTTTTATTTGGACATCTTGTCTTGAATAGCAAATTTTAAATGAAGCAATTTTCTATGATACCTTGATAATCCACGTCTAAAAACAGAAAAATGTCCCTCTTCCAGAGCCCTCCAGGAATCGCCTGCCTGTCTAGCAGCAATTCGCTTCCGGATCTCTTCCTTACCAAACATACCCCACCAGTGGAATACAGCCGCCTCCGGCGATGGACCTTTTTGTCGCACCCAATTCCACTCATCACGTAAAAGTGTAAAAGCGCCCGGACTCCGGCGCCATAGGTAAGCAAGAATAGACTGATCGTAATGCCCGGTAGATATTTCGCGGCGATCCAACCGGTCCCAATTTCTACACAGTTCCGCCCACTCTAAAACCGTAATAGAACCGTGACGCACCACTAACACGCCGGACTGTATGGGGTCAGACGCGCCCGGCACGTCTCGCGCCACACCAATATCTTCCGACGTTTCATCGAACGCTGCTTCCAGCGGTTTGAGCACCTCACAGTCCGGATCCAACCAAAGGCTTTCAGCATACGAACTTCGAATCAACCCTATAGGCTTCAACAATTCGGCAAAACGAGCCCGAACCCCGGGATATAAGATCTCACCCCGTGCACTGCACCAGGCCCGCCCTTTACGGCTCAAACCCATATCGACAAACACCACCGGCAATTGACTGTGGCGTCTGAGAGTGGAATACCACCACGGAAGTAACCATTCCTGCAAGACATCGCAACCTGTAACCACACAACGACCTTCATTGCGGAGTTCACTCCATCGTAACAAATTTTTCTCCATCTTTCCGCTAGCCGTCATTTTTTTTCGAGCACTTTTTCAATAAATATTTTTTGCACTGATATTAAAAGAGAGGGGCTTGCATCAACTTCTGTGTCTCTTATAATCCACGTAAGTGATCGGGGCGTAACATGCTTTCATCTCTATTTTTTAAAACAGCATCAATCATATCAATCATTTTTTGTTTGTCTTTCTGAAGAGTACCGGTGACAGGCAGATAGTTGGAAGCATGAGTGCCGACAAATTTGATATTATCGGCGGTAATATTCTCCAGTATCTGTTTCATTTCCTCCAGCGTTTCAAACGGATTCAATAATTCAAACTCTCCCTGCTGTACCTGACGGTATAAAACAGTTCCCGGCACAGGCGTCACAGTAAGAGCTGCCAGGTATTGAGGTTTCATTTCATTACAAATTTTTGCCGTGGCAAGAGCATGCGTCCTGGAAACTTCGCCTCTCCCAGCCAGCCCGAGGAGCACCATCGCGGAGAGATTGATTCCGGCTGCAACCAGATTTTGTCCGGCTTTCAGCATCTGTTTATCATCAACTCCCTTTCTCACCTTTTTCAGAAGTTCATTGTCTCCCGTTTCCACACCAAGATAAGCCTTGGTTAAACCGGCTTTTCGCAGTGTTTTTAATTCTTCCATGGGCTTGGATAAAGTGCTTTGCGGCCCGACATAACTTCCCACGTGGCGCAGCGACGGAAATGTTTGATAAAGTTCCTTAAGGATTGCCAGAAGAGTATCCGTTTCCAGAGCAATTGCGTCACCATCGCAAAGGAAAACTTTTTCCACATCGCCGTAGGAATCTCCGGCCATGGCAATATCTTCCACAATTTCGCCAAGAGACCGCTCTTTATATTTTTTGTCCTTATACATGCCGCAGAAAGTGCATTGATTATGAGAACAGCCGATAGTGCACTGCAAAAGATAGCTATTGGCTTCGCTGAATGGTCGGAATATGTTGCCTTCGTATCTCAATTATTTACCTTTCACTAAAAATATTAATTAATATCCTTTCTCTTTCAAAGACTAACGAGGCGGCCAGGAGGAGGCAACGAGGCGTATTAATAATACGTTGAGAAAACTTACGACCCCGGCCTGCGCCGGGGCA
>AWGX01000096.1 GCA_000495415.1 Smithella sp. ME-1
AATTTTTCTATTGGTTTGCAGGAGCAAACTATTTTCCCTGAAATTGAATATGATAAAGTGGAAAAAGTTAAAGGAATGAACATCACAATCGTGACTACAGCAAAAACAGATGCGGAAGCCAGACTTTTGCTGGAGCTGATGGGTGTGCCTTTTAAGCGTTAAACAAAGGGAGTTCCGGAGGAATTTAGTGTGGCAAAAAATTCATTAATTGCAAAAGCGAAAAGAAAGATGAAGTTTTCGGTCAGAGAATATAACCGCTGCCCAATTTGCGGCAGGC
>AWGX01000097.1 GCA_000495415.1 Smithella sp. ME-1
CCGCCGGTGAGAGTAAAGCATCTGCCATGTGCATGATAAATTCTCCTGGAGAAAACAGTTAATGATTTAAAACTTTATTTCTAACCCCGATAAACTGGATAAGTCCCGCCCATGCGGGATAAGCGCGTTAATGAAATTATTATCCGCCATAAAAGCGCAGAGAATAATTTCTAACTTACTAAAACCGGAAGGCCACACCGGTTAACAGCGAAAAATCAGTCTCTGGTTCGGTCAAGCCGCACTTGATGCCGAGATCAATATCAATATTTTCGTTTATTGAATAGATTATTCCGCCGATGAGAAAAGCCAGATCATTTTTTGCTTCGTCATCGGGATTTCGTTCTATGCCGACATTGACTACCAGATTCAAATCTTTAATAACTTCCCAGGTCGTAGCAAACGATGCATGCCATATATCCTTGTGCTCATCAGCATTGTTTTCATTTCTAATGTAACCCATATTTGCATGAAATGCCCATGACTCCAGTTCCTGTGACGCAATTAAAAAAAGATGACCCCCCAGTTTTCCGGTACCTAACCCCTTTTCTTCGTTACCGGTGGGAAAGCTCATTCCAGGTTTCAACGCAATACTAAAAGCGCTTTTTTCGAATAGTCGCATTTTAGCTTCCAGCACAGCATCGCCAATTCCTTTCTCATCATAAACGGCAATATTACTTTCTTCCACCCTTCCCCACAGATAAGGCATGCTAAAAACCAGATCAACATTCTCCGCAATCCCATACGACAGAGTACCCGCTGCTTCTCCTCCTGCACTTCTGATAGATACACCTTCAACTTCTTCTTCGTCCCAATCATACTGACCGTTTAATTCCAACTGAAATTTACCTTTCCCTTGCGTGCCCGTGTCATCGGTAATTAACGGGTGGGCTGCCCAGGACGGGCTGACAATAATAAGCAGCGCCAAGTATGTCATCCCAATTAAAAATCTTTTCAACATAATCTTGAATTCTCCCATCAGTGCTATATTTTTTATAAACGTAGCACCATTTTTATTTCTGTCAAGTCTTTTTTGCAGAAAAAGGGTAGACGCAAGAAATGTTTATTATTTAACAAGGAGAAATAATGGGAGATGGAATAGTTTTTTCAACTCCGCAACCTGGACACACCTATTTCCGGAGGGAATAAAAGTATATTGAATTTCGGAATGGCATTGATTCTTTATTTCTTTTCTAAATCATTCAATTCCGTTTTTAAAGATAAAAGATTAATCATATCCTTTAAGGAAATAATACCTTCCAGATTATCTTCTTTGACAACCAGCAGCCTGCTGTTTCCCGTGCGATTCATGATTGCCAATGCCTTATTGGCATCCTCCTCCGGCCCTACCGTGGTTTCTTTGCTGCAGGGCATGGCTATTGCTCCCACCGTGGAGGTTGCCCATTCTTCGCGGGGAATCGATGCAATTTGTTTTATCGAAATACATCCCGCCAGCCTGCCGAAAGATAGTACCGGATACATCTGGAAATGGTGTTTATACACATAATCACGAACAAAATCTTCCAATGATATGGAACGTGGCACAGTCACGGGATCTTTAACCATCAGGTCTTTCACTTTTTTTGTGTTAAAGAGGCTACGTGCCAAAAGCTGCTGATAGGACATCTGCGCCGTTGAACGAAGAAACATACCGATTAAAAACCACCATAAGCCGCTCACAAAATTACCTGTAACGATATAAAATATTCCCAAAACAATTAATATAATTCCGAAACCAGACCCAATTTTTGCGGCAAAGCTGGTTGCCCAGCGGATATCTTTTTTCCAACTCCAAAGAACGGATCGCAAGACCCTTCCACCATCCAACGGAAAAGCTGGAATTAAATTAAACACAGCTAAAACTATATTTAGCCATACCAAATAGCTTAAAACACCATTAACTGTCACCGGCCAGCCGCTGTTTCTTCCGATAGCATAAAGCATAAGAGAGAATCCTCCCATTAAGAAACTGGAAAGAGGTCCAACTATTGCCATCATAAATTCAGATTTAGGATTCGGAGGATCATCTTCCATCTGGGCAACTCCGCCAAAAATAAACAGGGTTATTTCCTTCATGGGTATCCCGTAATATCTGGCAACAAGTGAATGAGTTAATTCATGAAAAATTATGGATAAAAAAAGCCCGACCGCGCCGGCAGCACCCATCCACCAATAAGCTGCAGGGGGAAGATCTTTATAATATGCGGGAAAGAGACCACTGGCCAGCGACCAGGTAATCAAAGCCGCTAGAATTAGCCAGCTTATATCTATTTTTACTTCAAAACCTAAAATTTTAAAAAGACTTATCGGTCTACCAAACATAAAATTTCCTAATTAAAGTATAGTCTTGAGAAACCATTGTCACACATTAAACGTGTTTTCAATAACATTTTATTATAAAAGTTTACCAAATATATTATAATACGCAAAGTAAAATTGGCAACCCTTCATTAAGGATGGTATTCATAACAAATGGAAACTACAATCTATTTTTATACGGGAACAGGAAACTCTTTTTGGACAGCAAAAAAACTTTCCGGGACACTGGGGAATACTGAACTGATTCCCATACCGTTTTCCGGCGATGGCTCAATTCGACCTGATTCAGAAAAAGTTGGCTTAATTTTTCCTGTTCATATCTGGGGAGTTCCTACGCGTGTTGTGGCTTTTCTTAATCGTTTGGAAACTGATTCTCCAAAATACTACTTCGCTGTCGCTGTTAATGCCGGTCAGGTTGCTGCCACTTTAATTCAACTGAAAATGATATTGAAAGAGAAAAATATTAATCTTGCCGCTGGATTTTCTATCTGCATGCCCAGTAATTATATTCCCTGGGGCGGAGCCATTTCGCCCGAAAAGCAACAGAGAAAATTTGAGGAAGCTCTGGTGAAAATACAACGGATAGCCGCTTCAATTCGTGCAAAAGAAGAAAGAGCACCGGAAAAAGGTCCCGCCTGGCAGAATATTTTCTTCTCTGCCATTTACCGCTTATCTTTCCCCAAGGTTCCCGAAATGGATAAAGCTTTTTGGGTTGATGAAAAGTGCTCTAGTTGTATGATTTGCGAAAAAATTTGTCCGTCCCAAAATATATCGATCACTGGTGGTAAACCAATCTGGCAAAATCATTGTGAACAATGCTTTGCCTGTCTCCAATGGTGTCCAGAAGAAGCGATTCAATATGGCAAAGGCACAACCAAGAAAAAACGCTATCACCACCCGGAAATAAAATTAAGTGATATGCTGAACAGCATTCCGAAAAGAAACGCTTAATTACGCAGGCAAATACATCCTCAAAATTACATTAAAACTATCGTGTATTTCTTAGAAGATTAAAGTAATAAAAATCTATCTCCATTCTATTTTTCCATTCTATTTCCATTCTATTTTTATTGACATGTACACACGATATTCTTATACTTATATAAGTTAATGTTAGTATTAATCATTTTTTATGACTTTTTTGTTTTAACATATTAAACAAAAGTCGGGCTTACAAAAAAGACCGGCTCTGTTATCAGAAAGGATATCATGCTTAGTTTCCTGGAATCATTTAAGCAACAGCCATCGCTTAAAAATCTAAGTCTTAAACGCTATCAGTTCTTTTATTCTTTGGACAAACTTGCATTGGGAGTCGACAATATTCATTTTGATGTCCACATCAGTCCCCAAGTCTGCAATACATTAAAACGAACAGTATATCTTCTAATGATCAAGCATAGTGAATCAGAAGATTTTTTTAATGACTACAAAAGAGAATCCTGTGAAATTGAAAAGGAGACTTTGAGACGCGTTTGCACGGGGGTTTTAACAGACGGCATAAACAGAGCCAAATCCGCCAATGAGGTGCAAATAGACTTTCTGTGTCAAACAGCTCTGGCAAAATTGTTTTTAAAAGAAATCAAAGATCAATATAAAAATTTAATTGCGCATTGCGAACCTCTTCTGAGGATGCATCAATTATCACGTCATAATCAGGATGAAATTTTCATAATAAAAGATAAGCTTGCTGATATAAAGATGCACCGGAATCAGATTATTCGCCTTGTGGGAAAAGAACTGTTCGGTTTGCTTAACGATGTTCAGGTAAAAATACTGCGAAACCTCAGAGAAACGCACTTTCGCCCGGAAGATATTTTACCGGATAATTATTTCATTAATCCTTTGCTGCACACGGATAATTCTGCTGACGATTTTTTTCTAATAGAAGAGTATGTGCTTTTCGGGCAGAGATCAAAAGATCCGGACAATTTCACAAACGTTAAATTAACTATCAATGAACTACTTGGCAAAACCGACATGGGACAAGAGAATACCGATAAAGTTCTTTTTGCAGAAGTGAGCAAGAATAAATATCAAAAAGACAACTTCTTGCCGGATACTAATCAAAACGTATTCGATCCATGGATTATGGAGCCAAGTAATATTGATCGTCTATTCAACTATTTTGATTCACAGGAATTATACAAAAATTTAAAGAAAGCAAAAGAATCAAAAGATGCTCTTCAAAAAATTAGAGAGCAAATAAAAAACCAAAGAAAACTGCTTAATCTTTTCTTTCGTAAATTCAAGAAACATAATTTACTTAAACAAATTATAGCGTCTTTCGAGATGAAAGAAGTTTACGGCGTATACTGTCCGCCTATGCAACCAAGGCAAATAAGAGAATTTCTTGTCGATTTCTGGTCAAGAATTTATATCACACATCAACAAAAACGATTAAGGTCTGTTTACGGTGAGGCATTTTCTCTTGCTCCGCTTAAGCAAACCATCAAAAGGATTAACAGTCGTTCCACTACGGAAAAAAAGCAGCATTTAATAACATTTCTGAAAAAATTCTCTCAATATAACCGGGATTTATATAACAGCCGTATTCTCAGAGACGGAATGTCCTCCATAAACCTCGTGACAGAAGAAAATATTATATTATTATCAAGGGAAAACCGGTCTCTTTATGAATTTCTGCTACCGGAGGAACGGGTCAAAGAGGAAAGGCCGATAGTTAGCCATGTAATTATCAAAGCAGATATCCGCGGTTCAATGGAAATCAATAATATAATGATCAAAAGAAAACTCAATCCCGCATCTTACTTCAGCCTTAATTTCTTTGATCCGATTTCCGCCATTCTTTCCGAGTATGATGCGGCCAAGGTATTTATTGAAGGAGACGCCATCATCTTATCCATCTTCGAAAACGAAAACACGCCGCAAAGCAGTTATAGCGTGGCGCGAGCATGCGGACTGGCAATTAAAATACTGCAGATTGTCCGCAGCTATAACGAAAAAAACAAAGAAAATAATCTGCCGATTTTGGAACTGGGTATTGGCATCTGTTACAGTGACGGTCCTCCGACTTTTTTATTCGATGGTGATTCCAGAATAATGATTTCTTCTGCCATTAATCTGGCAGACAGACTATCGAGCTGCGACAAGAAAATACGCAAGCGGTTAAAGAATCAAAATCCTTTATTTAATTTATTCGAATTTAAAAACGCTATGGAAGAGGAAATTGCAGATTCCGCTGAAGACACGTCCCTGCGCTATAATGTCAACGGAATTGAACTGAGTGTCGATGGTTTTAACAAACTTGTTAAGGAAATCAATTTGAAAAAAGTTATCTACAAGGCAGGCAGTGGTGAAAATGTGAATCTCTATGCAGGCAAAGTGCCTACTGTAATTGGCAATTATCAGCAGCTCGCTGTTCGCGAAGCTACTGTTTATGCAATAAAACCGGAAACCATGGAAGTAACCGGCGAGACATCTAAAAAATATTATGAAGTCTGTACAAACCGTGAGATCTATGATTTCATAAGCAATCTCTCTACAATCAAGTAATCCAACAACTTTTAACAGTGACATAAAAAAAGCGTTCCCCGTTAAAGGAACGCTTTTTTAAAATGGTTAATATTATTTATTATTCACCAAGCTTCTCACTGGAGATTCGCATACCGTAGAAGGAACGGTAAACGAACACTAGAGCAATCAGCAGGAATGCAATGGCCAGACCGAGTTTCAAATTCGCATTGGTCATGGTAACTGCAATTTCCGTAGCCAGCAGACCGAACAAGGTCGTGAATTTGATGATCGGGTTTAAGGAAACAGAAGACGTATCCTTGAAGGGGTCACCGACGGTGTCACCCACAACGCTGGCTTCGTGCAGCGGAGTATTTTTCATCTTCAGATCGACTTCAACAATTTTCTTGCCGTTATCCCAGCAACCGCCGGCATTCGCCATAAAGATCGCCTGGAACAGACCGAAGAAGGCGATGCCGATCAGATAACCGATAAAGAAATACGGATTGAAGAATGAAAGTGCCAGGGTCATGAAGAAAATAACGATGAAGATATTGATCATACCCTTCTGAGCGTACTGGGTACAAATCTTGACCACTTCTTTAGAATCTTCAATCGAAGCTTCTTTCTTGTCCAGATTGATGTTCTTTTTAATGAACACAACCGCCTGATAAGCTCCGGTAACGACCGCCTGAATGGACGCGCCGGTAAACCAGTAGATAACCGAACCGCCCATGATCAAGCCTAGAATGATCTCCGGCTGAACCAAAGAAAGTTTCGCGATAACATTACCGAACAGACCTTCCAGCAATATGATGATACCGAAAACCATCGTGGTGGCACCAACAACTGCGGTGCCGATCAACACGGGTTTGGCCGTTGCCTTGAAGGTGTTGCCCGCGCCATCGGCAGATTCCAGAAAGTGCTTGGCCAATTCAAAATCGGGTGCAATACCGTATTCTTTTTTAACGATGTCTTTGGCATCGGCGCGTGATTCAATCAATGACAGTTCGTAAATAGACTGCGCATTGTCGGAAACAGGACCAAAGCTGTCCACAGCGATGGTCACTGGTCCCATACCGAGGAAACCGAAGGCCACCAGACCGAACGCAAACACCGGCGCCGCAAATGCAAACGCTTCCGGCATAATTGCCATAACCGACGCGTTTTTGGACACCATATAAGCAATCAGCATCAACGCGGCGATAACCAAACCAAGCCAGAATCCGGAGAAGTTACCGGCCACCAGACCGGAAAGAATATTCAGCGAAGCGCCGCCCTGTCTGGAAGCGTTGACGACTTCCTCGCAGTGTCGTGAAGAGGTGCTGGTGAATATTTTGGTGAATTCCGGAATCAAAGCGCCCGCGATAGTACCGCAACTGATAATTGTCGCCAGCGCCCACCACAATTCGGCATATTGCTCAGTAAGATCACCGAGCAAATAATAACTGGCAATAAAAGTGACCGCTATTGACACGATAGATGTAATCCAGACCAGATTCGTTAAGGGATGTTCAAAGTTAAATTCTTTTTTACCGCCAAAGGCTGCTTTGCTGATAACGTCATTAACAAAGTATGACGCGAGAGAGGTCAGGATCATGAGAATTCTCATGGCAAAAATCCAGACAATCAATCTTCCGCCCATTTCCGGAGTAGAAGCCAACGCCAAAGCAAGGAAAGCGATCAGGGCAACACCCGTAACGCCATAGGTTTCAAAACCGTCAGCCGTGGGGCCAACGCTGTCGCCGGCATTGTCGCCGGTACAGTCGGCAATAACACCGGGGTTTTTGGGATCGTCTTCAGGAAGATGGAAAACGATTTTCATCAGGTCGGACCCGATATCGGCAATCTTGGTGAAAATACCGCCGCATATACGCAGCGCGGAAGCACCCAGCGATTCACCGATGGCAAATCCGATAAAACACGCACCGGCCAGATGGCTGGGAATGTAAGCCAGAATGATGATCATGAAGAATAGTTCGATACTGACCAGTAGCAGACCAACACTCATACCGGAACGCAGACAGATGTTGACGATGTTCAGAGGATTACCGGATAGTGAAGCAAATGCGGCGCGTGAGTTGGCAACCGTGTTGATGCGGATACCGAACCAGGCCACGATATATGAACCGAGAATACCAACAATAGATGCAATCATGATAATGATTACGTTCGTCGCAGGCATGTGCTCCAGGACGCCGAAGTAGTAAATAATACAAGCTGCTATCAAAATCCACAGCGCCATGAGAAATTTGCCCTGCTGGAAAAGATAGGTTTTGCAGGTTTCCCAGATCGTCTGGGAAACATCCAGCATAGCCTTGTGAGCGGGCAGGTTCTTCGTCTGAACGTACTGAAGAATGCCGAAAGCCATGCCGATCACGCAAATAATCAATCCTACGTTAAGAATGGTCATCCCTGAAAGGGCGCCTCCCAAAAACGTAATTGGTGTCAAGTCAGGCAGCTGTATG
>AWGX01000098.1 GCA_000495415.1 Smithella sp. ME-1
CTGGTTTTTCATTCAAAATTCGGCGTCTATGCTGTCGCGGCATCGGGACTGATAACCAATAAGGAAAAACTGGTAAATGAACTGCTGAATGAAGGCGCTTCCTTCGGCGAAATGGCCGGTGGCGGAGTAAGTAACGCGGAAATCGTTGCCTCTCTTATTAATCGCGGGAATAATATCGTGGAAGGTATTGCCAGCATGCGTGGTGTAATCGAGGGTTCCATTTGCGCGCTGGTATTGACTACAGAAGGAATATATGCTGCCCGCGATAAGTATGGCCGGTTTCCTCTGTCCATTGGAATAAATAAAACTCAAAAAGATAAAAAGTCTTATGTCGTGGCTACAGAAGCGAGCTCTTTTGAAAATCTCGATTACGAACTGATAAAATTTTTAGGACCGGGCGAGATAGTGCTTCTGACAACGGACGGCGTCAAATTAATGAAGCCCGAAGGCAGCGAAAAGAAAATTTGTGCGTTTTTGTGGATATACACCGGCTATCCGTCATCAGTTTACGAAGGTATCAGAGTGGAGGGGGCAAGAGAAAGATGCGGCATCTACCTGGCAAAACGCGATAATGTTCAGGCTGATCTTGTTTCCGGTATTCCTGATTCCGGTGTCGGTCATGCCATTGGTTATTCGATGGGATCGGGCATTCCTTATCGCCGGGCGCTCGTAAAATATACTCCGGGTTACGGTCGCAGTTATACGCCTCCTACACAGGAAATAAGGGATCTCGTTGCTCAAATGAAACTATGCGCGGTGCGTGAAGTAATTAAAGGCAGCCGCATAATTGTTTGCGACGATTCTATTGTTCGCGGCACGCAGTTGAAGAACTTAACAGTCAAAAAATTATGGGACAATGGAGCCAAAGAAATCCATATCCGTCCTGCATGCCCGCCCTTAATGTTTCCCTGTATTTTTGCGTCTTCCACAAGAACGACGGCCGAGCTGGCCGGAAGGAAGGCAATTCAGGCGTTGGAAGGAAAAGATGTCGAAAATCCGGAAGAATATCTGGATCCCCAATCGACTAAATATGCCCAAATGATTGAATGGATTCGTCGTGACTTGAACGTTACTTCCCTGAAATATCTGGCGATAGAAGATATGATTGCGGCGATAGGACTTCCGGCGGAGCAATTATGTTTGTATTGCTGGCAGGGCAGATAAGTTTCATCTTTGTTACATTTCTGTGCGAAAAAATATTTTGTTAATGAAAACTTTGTATTAGCCGTTTTCAATACAAATTACTCATTGCCTAAGATTAATTCACATGTTATAAATCCTACGTACTACGTAAGAAACATTTGAATAAATTTCAATTTGTCATTTCGGCCGTAGGCGGAAATCTTATAAAGTATTAATATAAAATAAAGATTTCTCGTCGTCCCG
>AWGX01000099.1 GCA_000495415.1 Smithella sp. ME-1
CCCCCCATACCATCAGTTGGCTGATCGAAGGCGGCGCCATATTGAACGAAGAAGTTTATAACGAACCGGGTATCGCGCCGGAACCCGAGGCAGAGTCGCTGAAAAAGATTGCAGGAATGATGGACAGATGGAACGGATATACTGTTCAGGACAAATTCATACCTTATGTTCTCTCATTTTCCGCGGAAGAGGGAGTCAAGCTTTTGAGCGGCGTTGTAGGTTGGGGACTTCCTTT
>AWGX01000100.1 GCA_000495415.1 Smithella sp. ME-1
TCCTCACATACGTTCGGAATGACACTTTATCTTTTGTATAACAATTTTCTATCTTGAAATGACAAACAGAGGAATTCTGCAAAGGTCTAATTCACTCCGGAGATTTATTGAGAAATAACGAATAATTACTGCGCGCACATGTTTTTCTGAACATTCAGTATTCCTTTGATATTATCTTTTTCCATCTGAGCGTTTACTTCGATTTTTGCCAGTTGTCCGCATATTTCCGCCGGCACAGTTGCTTCATAGGAAGAAGATAAACCGTTTAAAATGTACCAACCGGCAATTTCCTTGGTATAAATTTCTTTTTCATCAGCGGCTTTACCGCTGACTTTCATGGTACGTAATTTAACATGAACATTCCCCGTATTTTTAACAACCGCTTTTACCGTTCCATTGGACATTTCGACTTTGTCAATGGTGCAGACTTCCTGCGGCCGGAGAGGTTTTACAAAAATCGGCATCGAAAATCTAAATGCTATCGTAAGTCCTGCTTTTATGTTCTTTTTGGTATCCTCTTCCTCTGCCTTTTTTTGTACAGGAATTTCCTCAACAAACAGCCGATATGTTTTCTCCTTTGAAGAGGGCGGAGTCTTAAGCCCGATTCTGATTGCCCTTTGAGAATTGGGATCAACGGTCATAACTTTCGGAAAGAAAATTATCTCCTTCGTGTCCGTATAAATATCCTTGCCTTTTTCGTCCTGATTCCACTCTTTAACAGATACCTGAAAATCGATTTTTTCATTACCATTATTTATTACGGAGAATACGCCACTCTTCACTTTACTACTCAGATCCAAAGTTGTCGGTTGTACCTGAAAATCCGCCGCAGTTGCCTGGATTACGAAAATTATTGTCAGCAACACACAAGCGGCCAATACTCCGCCCTTTCTGACTGATATCTCAAATACTTTGTTCAAATCGACTGATATAACTTTGCATAAAATGTTTTTCATGCCGTGCGTCTCCCCTTTTATTTGGTTGAATACTTTTATCCTACAGCATTCAAACTATCTACAAAAAAGCCGCTTAATAATTAATGGTTAGTATTACCGTGTCACTATATGTTCCTGCAGGCACGTTGTCAAGTGCTCCGGCAGAAATCGTAGCACCCAGATTCAGATTACCGGTTCCGCTTCCGCCTATATTAGTTGTTCGGCCCGCACCGGTCATAGAACCGGCGGAAATGAAATTATAATTAAGATAATTTGATCCCGATTTCATCCGTGGTGTTCCGGAATAATTCAGTCCTCCGTTGTTGGTAACACTTATCGCATCTCCCATCGTGCACATAATTGTCGGTGCTATTGCCGTAGCCGTTGCTCCACCGGCATTTGAAGCCGCATCAAGAGTACCGAAATTCAAGGAAGGACTGCCGGTGACAGAACATGCATTTATCACAGTACCTACGGCATTTATCGTAGCGGCTATCGAACCGGCCGCAGCCCCGGTCCAACTTATGGTTACTGTCTCTGTGGAGTTGTCTGTCTCCGCATAGGCATTTTGATAATTTGATACCCGAGACAAGGTGGTCAACAAAGGAATGAGCGTGCCGTCGCTCGTATTCTGACCAAGCGGTGAGAGACCCTGACCAGCACTCAATGTATATGGTATGGTATTTCTTGTACCGGTCAAATTCGGTTGTGCCGGCAAAATAGAATAAGAATACGTTGTTCCGGGACCGCACTGAAAATTAACATTTTGAGTCACCGTGTTGTAAATAGGACCGGTCAATGTCGGATCAATGGTAAAGGATATACTCCCTGTGGACCCACCGGAAAAACGGCAACGGGGATTGACTGTAATGTAATAAGTATTTGTCACAGAACCACCACAACTGAAACCAAAAGCATTTCTTCCTGTAACTGTGACTGTAAAAGCAGAAGTTCCTGAAACAGTGGGTGTCCCGGAAAAGGTATTGTTAGTGCCCGTAGTACTGCTCAGACTAAGCCCTGCAGGAAGGCCAGAGGACGACCATGTATAAGTTGCCGGTAGCAGGATACATCCTCCTGCTCTAAGATTTGTTGATGTATACGACAGAAACTGATTTGCCGCAGTGAAGTTTGTTCCATTGGCTGGTGTAAGTGTTGTGGCGTAAACGGTTGTTCCCAACCCAGACAGTAATAATAAAAATATCAAAATCCTGAATATTTTTCTCAATTTCTGTAGATTCATGGCTTAACACCTTTATGCTGCTAATAACAAAAAACGCAGTCTTTTGCACGCCTTAATTATCGAAAGACATAAGGCTAAAAGGCTGCGTCGACCTGATCAGCAGATCATCGAACATTTATTAATAAGTAATGGTCAGCGTCACTGTATCCGAATAATCGGCATGAGCCAAAGCTACCTGAGCGTTTGCCGCCGTAACCTTTATGCTGATGCCCAGTGCTCTGGAGATGGCATATCCCGCACCGGTAAATTGTCCAGTGCCATTGGTGTCTCCGGCACACATAAAACTGTACGGAATCGTATCTGCCGGCCAACTGGCGGATTTAAGCAACATATTGTTTACTCCGCTTGACGTGCAGGGTTGGTCTACTGCAGAGCCGTTGGCGCTGGATATTTTAACTGTAAAAACTCCTCCGTTAGTACATCTCACCAGTTCATCAGTACTAGGTGGGAAGGTTTGATCTCCTGTCAACTGAGTGTCAATTATCAGCGGATTGGGAAACGAACCATTCTGAACTTCCTGGCAAGATGCGGTTACTCTGGCATTTACCGCAACAGTAGTACTGGAAAATCCGGAAGGAGTTGCCGCATACGTAATTTGTCCTATTAAGAATATGCCGACAATTACCGACATAAGCCATAACACTTTTTCAGTAGACGATTGTCTTTTCATTACATTACTTTTCCATCAGCGTAATCTTTTAAACCACACGCTGAAATCAATAGGTTATTGTGACAACTATCGTATCCGAATAATTACCCGCCGGCACATTATCAAGTGCTCCTGCCGCTATGATAGCTCGTAGATTTAAGTTAGTAATCATGGTTGATGTGTCGCCTCTTCCTTCACCATTCACCGGACTTGTAAAACTCACGGTATAAGGAAGCAAGTCAGTGCCTGATTTCATGTTTCTGGTGGTGGTATAGTTCTGGCCATTATCAACAGAAAAAGATACACTGTTGTTCTTGGTGCACCAGAGCGTCATTCCGGTAAGATTTGTAGTCGCCCCTCCCGAATTTGTATCCGCATCAAGAGTACCGAATGCCAGAGCACCGGTGCCACCTACCACGCAAGTATTCCCGACAACACCGGTCACTGGTACACTGGGCGTTGCCGTACCCGCATACGCTCCACCAGTCACAGCAACAATAAACGCTATAACCCACAATACCACTGCGTATTTTTTCATACTACTCTCAAACTAACTATAAATATAACCGTTTGAAACTTTATTTGAAAATATTAATAACTAATTGTTATGGTGACGGTATCTTCATAAGCTCCTGCTGACACGTCCGCATAAGTACCGTCTGCAATAGTACCCTTCAAGGCCACTTTGCTGGTGGCTATATCAGTGCTTTTACCATCACCCTCAACTGGAGTTGTCCACGCCAGAGCATAAGGAATCAAATCTGTATTTGTTGTATTTTTCAGATTACGAGTGCTTCCAGAATAATTGCTCCCGTTATTAATACTAATCGCAGCGGAATACCCTTTTGTACACCAAAGCGTATAACCAGTTGCTGCAACATCGGCTTTAGCCGCCCCGGTTACCTGATCAAGATCGCCAAAAGCTATAGCACCGATACCACCCAGCTGACACGCATTTGCTATACTAGCAGTTGATTTTACTGTTGTTGTTGTTTCTGCAAACGCACCACCCACCATGGCAATAACCAAAGCCATTGCGGCCAAAACTACCATAAATCTCTTCATACCATTCTCCTTGAAATAAATTTTTCTTTTTTGTTAATTGTCGTCATTTCAGCAGAGAAATTCCTCCGCCTGAAAACAGCTTCCTCGCTTCTGTAATTACAATTTGGGAGTTATAAACCGGACTGCACCAGAAACGTACTGAACTAAATGAGTCAGAATTAACTTTTTTTGTAATCACAACTTCTGGAGTTGTAAAACGTACCGGGCAGCACTAGAAACGTACTGAACATGACCATTATGTGTGCGACATTAATAATCAAAATCAATTTTGTCAAGAGAAAAAGTTGTTTTTACGAATGTTTTTTTCAATTCTTTCAGTGACTTATGTGAAATAAGTTTCACTTTTAAAAACTGCAATCACCCGATAATGAGTCGGTAAAAGCCAACTTTAATTCTCTTGTTTTGAAATGATTTTATGTCAGGTAGGTTTGAAGTGCTTTGTAGCTTTTAAAATCAGCATCAATGAAGTAAGCTCCGACATGAATATTGTCTTCGGCATCAATAATCCTGTTCGAATCGCAGAATAATTTTATGGGTTTATTCTCCACGGGTAAATTAAAAACAATTTCAAATTTTGAATTTTGCTCATCAATCAGAATCTGTTGCTTAAAATCCTTGGGAATTAAAACCCCTACACCATCAAGAGAAATATTGGCGATTGTTCCTACTCCCATCGTGCCGGACTCGGGTTGACTTATTACAGCCGAAACAGAAAGATCCTTTCTAGGGTATTTTCGTCTTTCTCTTATAAATCCACGAAATGCTTTCCTCTCTTTCAGGTAATTAATCAGGATCGTTTCAATCGTTGACGATAAAGATCTCCTGTCCTTTTTTGCAATTTGAGCAAGGGATTCACGCAAATCACTGCTGACACGAAAACATATGGGAGTGTCTTTTTTCATTAAAACCTACTCTATGGGATTGACCGAAACAGAAAGTGGCCACGCGTAAGTTCCGGCCTGAGACGATTCATCAAAAACGAAACGATAGCTGAGCGCCACTACTGACGTACCAATGCTTTTATGAGTAATAATCCCGCCGTTGGGTCCCAGCGCTACCTCTCTGCCAAGACCAATTACCATCGCTTCCTTAAAGGATAAGCCGCGGGTTTCGAAAGTCATATTTACTCCTGCCCTGCTGTTGTTCTTGATTTCCAGAACAGAACCAGCATTTACATCCAGGTACCCTCTTTTTATATCGGCATCGGTTATTACGATTTCTGCCGGCTGTCTTAACACATGCAAACTTGCCCGCGCTAAAACTCTAGCAGTCACTTGAATTTGTGTACTCATTGCCTGCGTGGATGATTGGGCGGATACCGCTTCACTAATCGGAGCAAAAGACAGTGCCGCTATTAACGCTGCAACAACAAGCTTTTGCTGAATTCTTAGACCATGATCGATATGACGCTGCTTGGCATAACCGGCGGCAACCAACACTTCGCCGATTTTCTTGTCTTGTTCACTCTCGCGTTGACGTTTTAAAGCATCTTCCAGCTGTTCATGTGTTATGTATCCTGCAGAGACGAGCAGCTCGCCAAGCCTCAGACAGGAAGGAACTTTTTTTTCGCCCAGCCGGGATTGAAAGGATAAAGTAATACCCAGTTGATGCTGGTTAAGGAAACCGAGCCGTACTAAAATCTCACCCAGTTTCTCGCCCGTCTTTTTCTGTTCATCAAGTGCCGCGTCCAGTTGATCCTGGGTAATGCAATAAGCCTTCAACAATAGTTCACCTAAAAGACGGTAAACACCGGCGGCTGCCATAATCGCTCTTTCAACTGTCGAAAAGTCACGTTGAATCCATAAAACTGCATAAAGTTCAGTTTTGTTCAGTACTCCAAGATCGACAAGAATATCACCCAAAAGCTTATTTGTACGCATTTGTTCTGCGAGAGCTGCTTCAAGGTTTTCTGGCTTGATAAATTCGCCATCTAATAAGATACGACCCAGAGGTCGTTTGACAGGGAAAGAATAACGGGTTTCTTGATGATCATAATTTTTTCCAAAATTACTGTTCATTTTCGCACCAATTAAGAATTTTCCTTTGCCGGTAAAATTAATCAACATAATTTATTGGTTACATGGCTTCTTTTTAAATAGAATAACTCTACAATTTCGGACTGTCAAGCATTTTTTTCATCTGCCATAATATATTGTAATACAATTGTCTTTAAATATTATTATTTATACAATATATTGATATAATTAATTAATATGTATAATTCAAAGGAAATTATTAAAATAACTTTAAAGTTTTTTAAATATGAAAATCAATATTGTAATACATTATAATACGTGCATGATTTATCAAACATATCAATCACTGATATGAATCCCAAAGCAAGCTAAAGGGTATTGCACCCTCCACCTTCGTAATTGGAGTTTCACAATAAATGTTTTGGCAAGAAAAACTGCTAATGTTGTAGACGATATAAGCATTTATCAAGGAAAGAAGCGCAGACACGTTCGATCATTTCACAATAATGAAAGAATGTTTTGACGATATAGAAAAACTATTCTAATAGAACATACTCACTATTAAAGGATTGAGACAGAAACATGCCCATAAACTATTTCATTGTGTATAATCCACTTACGTATAATCTGATGGATCTTCTGCCCGCCGATTCCATTACTCCTATTGATGTCATATCCTATCTCACCGGTAAAAACGCGCACGAAATAACGTCTGAAAATTTTCTCGACTTTGTTGATTTCCATCCTGAAAAACAGCGTACGACAATGGTTGACGCTCTGGCCATTGAAATGTATGCCGGTGTATATATTCACAATCAACTGGCCAGGTTAGCTAAAGATCATATAATCGTAATGGTGGACGGCAAAAGGAAATATATTTCACAGGTAATACAAGAAAAAAAGTGTCTGCCGCAAGCTGTTTTTATTTCCGCCATGAGCTCAACATTTCCTGCCGCCGCTGCCACCGCTATCGCGCTGAACCATGCTAAAATACCAGCTGTTATCGGCGGAATACACTTGTCTACAATGCCTGAAGACGCGGATATATTTATAAGAAAATATTCGCCCCATCCGGAACTGATTTCAATTGTCAAAGGTGCCGGTGACTCAACTGTTATTAAATCTATTTTAGATGATCTGAAAAATAATTCTCTAAAAAGTGAATACACCGGTGACAAACTGATTGAAGACGGCGTTTGGGGAGAATTTCAAAATCTCGAACCTCTGGAACCGCTGAAAATAAATCTTTTAAACAGGCTGCCGTTTATAAAACACTCGCCATTGAAAGATTTCCGGATTAATCCTGTAGCTCCCTTTACCGGATGTCCGTTTTTCTGCAAGTTTTGCTCAATCTCAACTCTTCCGGAAAAACATAAAGCAGTTCAATTTCGCGACCCGGATGATTTCGTGTCAGAATTACGACACTATCAAAAAGGGACCGTTGATTTTAAAAACCGATACTACTTCTTTACACCGGATAACTTGTTCACCATCAGAAACAACCTGATTCCCATTTTAAATAAAATAATAAAAAGTGATCTGCGTATTAATTACGCCGTCCAGATATCTGTTGAAGTCGCGGATGATGAAGAATTGCTTAAGCTGATTCGGGCTTCAGGAGGTACTCACTTCTTTATAGGTTTTGAATCTCTCAACATACACAATTTGAAACATGTCAACAAGCCTATCGTTGGAAAAATAGAAAAAAGCGGCCTGACTGTTCAAGAATATTATGAGTCCAAAATAAAGAAAATTCATGCGCATGGCATATCCATTCACGGCTCTTTTATAGTGGGACTTCCCTACGATTATTACAATTCCATAGACGATAATACAGCTGTCGATATAACTGATTTCTGCATAAAAAACAGGATAGGAGCTCAGCCAAGCACGATAGTGGATCTTCCCGGCTCCGTATTTTTTAATGAAAGTCAGAAAAATAACCAATTCATTTATGGAAAGAAAGGCACAATGGATTACTTCCTGTCTCTCTCCATTGCCGACCTTGCCGAAACAAACAAGATACCACCAGAATCTCTTTACAACAGTCCGCTGGTTATAGCTTCAATGGTTTTTTATATATCAAGTAAAGTGGGCGCCCCTCTAAGAGCAGTAATGAATTCTTCGATAATCTTTATCAGGTCTTTCATTCATCCCACGAAGAATGGAAAAGGATTTAAAATCTGGCAACGGTTTATTGATGCCGTATGTTCCGCTGTTTCCCAAACCGCTGTAGCCTTGTACAAAGAACAGGGTGATTCTCTTGTGAAATCGAGATACGGTGTCAGGGGTATTATGGAAAGGCTATACGATGCGGAAAAAAATCCCGAAGTAAAAAAAATGTTCAAAGACTTCATCCATCAGTTTACCGAATAAAAAAAGACAAGACAGGCCAATCTGATTTGTCAGGGATGATACGCTTCAGAATCCATGAAATATGTATAAAATTCAATCTTTGGTTAATTAAATATTGGTCATAATAATATTTGCCAATAATTACGACACCTTCGCATTACTAACGTTTCTTAAATCGCTAACCTGTCCGTGTTTGCATCAAGAGCCATCTTCATCATTTTAAAGCATTGTAATTAATCAAAATATATTGATTTATTTTAATAATATCTCTTGACTTTGGCTTTTACTTTACTTAAAATATAACCGAAAGCTTGATAAAGGCAAACCGTACTGAAAAGAC
>AWGX01000101.1 GCA_000495415.1 Smithella sp. ME-1
TTTTAACGCTGCAGCAACAACAATGAAAAACTGGAATCTGTTCTTCCCATGGAACGGACATTATTTTTCTTGTCCGCCTGATCTGCGCAAGACAGCGGGATTTTGCGGCCACCCTTCCCTGCTTCGTGGCGAATTTGTGCGAAGATGCGCTCCGCTTATCGATATCCGACTCAATCCGGAAAAACAATTTCACGGCGGCAACGATCCACTGGTCAAGGAAGTTCTGCGCTGGGAATACGGTGTTTTTAGCAGCCCGAATCATCCAAAGATGATCAAGGATATCGGCATTGAATGGAGAAACGCAAACAGATTTCAGAAGAAAGGCAGCAAGGCTTTCTTTACGGAATGGGAGAAAACATCATGAATATTTTAGTTACTGGTTCAAGTGGATTTATCGGAACGCATCTTATTAAAGAACTCATGAAACGACATGCCGTAACTTGTTACGATCTTACGAATGGCAACGATATCCGCAATCTCCATGATCTTGACAAAGCATTCGAGACCTCGCAATGCTCCACAGTCGTTCACCTAGCTGCGCGCGCGGGCGTAAGGCGTGGCAATGACTATCCGCACGAATACATGACAACCAATATTGAAGGCACATGGAATGTCGGCAAGATGTGCGAGAAGTACGGTTGCCGGCTCATTTCGTTCAGCTCGTCATCGGTATACGGCGATGCAAAACCGCCGACCAAAGAAGATGATCCCAAAAATCCAATTTCTCTTTACGGCATGACAAAACTTATGGGTGAACATGTCGTCAATCAATTAACTATCCCCACAGTAATTATCAGACCGTTTACTGTTTATGGAGAAAATGGCCGCGGCGACCAGGTGTTCTACAAATGGTTGAATCAGTACAAGGCCGGGAAACCGATAACTGTATTCGGTGATGGTGACAGTTTACGCGGATATACTTACGTCAAGGATATTGTCTGGGTAATTAACAGGTTGATCGAATCAAAGTGGAATACTTTGCATGATGATTTCAACATTGGTGGCCGTGAAGTTATGACACTGAACAATATATTAAACATATTTAAAAACAACACCCCAACCTTGAAATTCAGTCATGTGGAAAGACCGAATCATGACATCAAGGAAAATTATGCAGATATCAGCAAGGCCACTTCGAAACTAGGATTCATGCCACTTAAAAAATTCTCGGAAAATCTCACATCTATTATCAACAAGGAGCTTCATTATGCATAAAATAGGTATCATCGGCTGTGGTTTTGTCGGTTCCGCTGTCGCTGCCGGTTTCTCACTTAAAGCGGATATCAAAATTTATGACATCAAACCAGAAAAATGCACACATTCTTTTTCTGAAGTCTGTAATCAGGATATTTTGTTTCTATGCCTTCCTACCCCGATGCGCAAATCAGACGGTTTGCCGGAAATGTCTTTCATTTACAATGCTGTCGCAGACATTAACAGGGAGGTCGCGCAAGTAAAAACCCTGATTCCCAA